>CANRFD010000175.1 GCA_947629845.1 uncultured Clostridia bacterium | reverse complement strand
CGGGCGTGACGGCGAACTCACCGCCATTTTGCAATATGTGTACCAGTCGGTGCTGCTCGGCGGGTGCGGGGAGAAAAAGTTGGCGGGATTGCTCGCCTCCATCGCCGCAGACGAGATGCGCCACCTGCAAATTTTGGGCACGCTCATCGTAAAATTGGGCGCGCCGCCCGTGTTCACCGCCTGCCCGCCCTACCCCGTGTCGTACTATTCGGCGTCCTGCGTGAACTATGTCAAGACGCCCCACGCCATCCTCGCCGCCGACATCGCCGCCGAACGCGCCGCCATCGCGGGGTACGATAGAATGCTCGCCTGCCTCGAACAGCCGTCCGTCTCCGCCGTCATCGCCCGCATCCGCCTCGACGAAGCCGGGCACCTCGAAAAATTGCAGCAGGCCCAGCGCGAACTCTCGTCTATGTGACGAATTTCCCCTTACATAGTACGAATTTTTTGAATTTCAATAAAAATCTTGCAAATTTTTCCCCGCCGTGTTATACTGATGTTGCCACACAGTTTCATATTTTTCCTACAGTCGGCTACACTTGGCATTCGGTGTATCCTTATTTCCGACTGTGGGAGAAATTGTGTGGCAACAATGACGGGATACTCCATGCGGGCGTTCCTTCATTGGAATGCCCTTATTTTTTGCCGATTTTTTCGCCCGACGCGCAGCGGCAAAGCCCCTTGTCATTTCGCCCGACGCAAAGCGACAAGCCCCTTGTCATTTCGCCCGACGCAAAGCGGCAAGCCCCTTGTCATTTCGCCCGACGCGCAACGGCAACGCCCCCCTGTCATTTCGAGCGTAGCGAAGCGGCAAAGCCTCCTGTCATTTCGCCCGACGCGCAGCGGCAAAGCCTCCTGTCATTTCGAGCGTAGCGCAGCGACAAGCCCCTTGTCATTTCGCCCGACGCAAAGCGACAAAGCCCCTTGCCATTTCGCCCGACGCGCAGCGACAAGCCCCTTGTCATTTCGCCCGACGCAAAGCGACAAAGCCCCTTGCCATTTCGCCCGACGCAAAGAGGCAAAGCCCCCCTGTCATTTCGAGCGTAGCGCAGCGGCAAAGCCCCCCTGTCATTTCGAGCGTAGCGCAGCAGCAAAGCCCCCCTGTCATTTCGAGCGTAGCGCAGCGGCAAAGCCTCCTGTCATTTCGAGCGTAGCGCAGCGGCAAAGCCCCCCTGTCATTTCGAGCGTAGCGCAGCGAAGTCGAGAAATCTCAAAGAATAAGGCGCGATCATTGCCCGCAAATAATTTTCAAGGAGAAGAAGAATGAAGGAAGAAGCACAAAAGACGCTTGGCGATCTCTACGCCATCCGTGCAACGATGTCGCTCATCGCCCAAAACGACGACGCCGCGTCCCCGGATCGGAGTGCGATCGACGGGATCAGAGGGGAGATCGACAGATGCAAAAAAGCAAGTCAAGACAAAGAAGAAGATGTGCGATATAGTTTAGGCGAATACGAATTAGACACGCACATACGGCAATTGGAAGAGAGACGGAAAGGAGCTGAAGAATGGCTGAAGAAAAGACAAAAGTGGCTCGACGAAGATACTGAATATCTGCAAAACAAGAAATATTTTCCTCTTGGTTTTAAGATCGCCTTTGTTGTTCTTGCCGTTTTGGGAGCAGTAAGCGCAGCTCTCATATTGGGACTTATGCTGCCATCTGTAATTGAACATCCTTGGTATGGCACTCTATTTTACAGCTTGCTTTTTCCCTTGACGTTCGGTTGGCTGTTTATAGGGTCTTGTATTATGGGCATATATAGTTTACACGAATATCAATATTATAAGTGGTCGTTGAAAAGGAGACAAGAAGATGTGCATGAATCAGAATCAATAATTGACGAGATCGACCATAACTTGGGATCCCTTCGCAAGAGAAAAGAGGAGGGGGAGCGGTATGTCGAGGACGCCGCCGTCACCGACGGGCTGCAGGAGCTGCAGACCGCGCTCGAAAATAACGACCGCGAGATCGCCCGCTTGACGGAGACGATAGTTCCGCACGACGAGGCAATTCAGGCGATCGCCGTGCAGTCGCAGGCGCTCATCGAAAGCGCAATGAAGGCCTACCCCGTCATCGATTTCCGCGATTGGGGGAACGTCGACCTTCTCATCTACTATTACGAGACGGGGCGCGCGGACGACATGAAGGAGGCGTTGCAGCTCGTAGACAGGCAGCGGCAGACCGACCAGATCACCAGCGCCCTCGCCATGGCGTCCGCCGAGATCAGCCGTTCCATTCACCAGTCCATGACGCGCCTCGGAAGCGCCTTGGCGCAGTCGTTCAGCGTGCTCTCTTCGCAGCTCGCCGCCCAGCACAGCGAGATGATGCAGGGCATGGAGGAACAGGCGGAACGTCAGCGCGCGGAGCTCGGACGGCAGACCGCCCTGCAGGCGAGCGCACAGGAGATGAACGCCGCCCTGCTCAACAAAATTTCCGTCTCGAGCGGCCGCCTCGCCGAACAAATGGATCGCCAAATGAAAGAGGTCTACAACATCTATTGACCCCCGTTTTGCTCCCACTCCCTTCCCGTCCCGCCCCCTCCTCGGGAGCCTTTCCATCTTGCCCCCTCCATGGGAGGGGGGTAGGGGGTGGGTGTGCCCTATACTTCCACTACGGCGCAAAATCACGTCATGTTGCCCCGCGCGCACTATTCGTCTACTAAGCGCGGCACGAGCCGTAGGCGAAGTGGCCACAGCCGACCGCCCCCGCGGTCGGCTGTGTGTCGAAACATGTCCTTATTATAATGCGGACATCCTTCGACACGCCGCAAAGGCAGCGGCGGCTACTTCGTCGCTACGCTCCTCGTGCCTCTATTACCAATTAAAAAACGCCCACTCAAAAGAGTGAGCGTTTTCAATGGTGACCTTGCCGGGAATCGAACCCGGGATTGCGCCGTGAGAGGGCGCCGTCTTAACCGCTTGACCACAAGGCC
>CANRFD010000174.1 GCA_947629845.1 uncultured Clostridia bacterium | reverse complement strand
ATCTCCTTCGGCGTCACCGTGTAGTCGCCGCCCTCGTACGTGACGGAGTAGTTGTTGTTGGGGCACTCGGCCTTGATCGCCGCGGTGTACACGCCCCTCGCCGCCCGATCCGGGAGCTCGAGACGGAGCTGAAGCCCAAGCGTAGCCTGTGTGTCGCCTTCGGCGAGGCCGTATGTTCCGTTTGCCGAGACGCTCCAATCTGCATTGCCGAACGTCATGCTCTTGTACGAAGCGTCCCCGTACACCGAGCTCTTCCCGGACAGCGTCACCGTGATCTCGCGGGCCGTCACGAAGTAATCGCCTGCAAGGAATTCGACATCGTAGTTGCCGTTGTCCCATTCGGCATGGACGGTATCCGCATAGGGGCCGTAATTTTTGCCGATGCCTGCGGCATCGAGCACGCCCGTCACGCGGAGGTCGGCCTTGCTGTCCCATGCGGCGAGCCCGCCTTCCGTGACCTTCCACCCTATGGTGGCTGCGATGTCGGCAAGCGGTTCGCCGTACACGCTCGAGGCGTTTCCGAGCTGCACCGTGATGTGGCGCACCGTAATTTCGTAGTCGCCCGCGATCACGGTGATGATGTAATTTCCGTCGATATCCTCGCCGTTTACGATGTCGGTGCCCCTGATGACGCCGTTGTATGTGCCGACGCTGCTCTGCGCCGTCACGCCGTTGTACGTCCAATTGATCTTGAGCGACGACTTATTATCCCAATCGGCGAGCGCGGAGCCCCGCTGCAACTGCCAGAACTCTGTGCCGGAAAGGGTGAACAGCTCGTCGCCATAGACGCTGCTCTGCCGATCGACCGTGACCGTGATCTCCTTCTGCGTCACGGTGTAGGCATTGGACGCGCCCTCGAAGGTGACGGCGTAGTTGGCGTTGCTCCAATCGCCTTGAAGCGCGTACACGCCGGCGTTGTTCGCCGCCCCGCGGTCGCCGTTCAGCCCGTCGCCGTAATCGACGGTAACGCCGAGCACGTTGACCTTGCCCATGTCGTTGATCCCGAGATCCTCTTCGTCATAGACGAACGCCTCGTCTACCGCGGCAAGATCGCTGCCGTAGACGCTGGTTACGGGCTTCACCGTGACCGTAATGGGCTTGGGAACGATGCGCAGCTGCTTCTGCAGCACCCCGGGCAGCCTGTAATTGCCCCTGTCGTCTCCCCGCAATCCGTTGGCCGCGCTGACGCGGATGAGATAATAGGCTTCGGGATCGTACCTGCCGTCCGCTCCCGTGAGAACGTCTTTGAAATCGCGGCTCGTCGTCTCCCCCGCAAAGGTGAAGGAGTGGGCGGGAGCGCTGATCATATCGCCTTCGAATACGTTGGTGAAGTACGGCTTCTGCGTATCCTTTTGGCCGTATACTTCGCTCGTGTATGTGTACTGCACATATTCGTCGAGATCCTTGGTATCGGCGTCGCCCTCCGCCCAGTCGATCTCGAGCGTCTTGGGCAGGATGCGCAGGCGGTTTGCGCCGCTGCTATCGACATCCTCCGAGCCGATGGAATCCGTTCTGTCGGCAAGGCGCACGCTGAAGCCCGCGGCGTCCTGTGCGACCAGCCTGATCTCGTAGAGGCCGGCATTCAGAAGCCCGCCCGTGCTGTATTCCGCGTGAATGACCTCGACGGTGCAGGAATCGGCCAAGAGCTTGCGGAGCTGCTCGGAGCTGTAGCCGTCGAATGCTTCGCTGAAGCCCGTAAAGGTGTTGACGGTGGGATGGCTCAATTGTTCGCCGTCGGTGCCGACGTTATTGAACACATAGTCCCAAAGCCGTGCCTGTATGGTCTTTTCGGTCTCCCACGCGTCGCCGTAGGTGAGCTCGTCGCCGTACGTCATTTCGAGCGCGGAGCCGAAGTCGTCGAGGAACACGGTGACGAGGACGGTGCCGATGCTGTACGTCAGCGTGAAGGTGCGCGTCGTGTGGTTTTTGACCGTGACGGTGATCTTCTGCTCCCACGTGCCCGAGCTCTGGACGAAGTACATGTCGCGCTCGACGCCCGCAAACGTTTCCCTCTGCGACTTGGGAGCACGGTAGTTTTCGCTGCTCGTATCGCCGACGAATTTGGGAACGGCGAACGTGAGCGTGATGTCCGAGCGCAGCTTGTGACCTTCGGCCTCTTCGGGCAAGACGAACACATCGTTTGCCGAGATCGCCTCGTTGCCCTGAAGGACGAGCATCTGCGGCGTGATGGTCATCTCGTACCAGCCGTTCTCCTCGGTGAGAATGTCTGCGTCGCCGAACAGGAAGGTGAAGAATTTGTTCCAATCGGAAGAATAGCTCCAATTGATGGTCGCGGGCGTGATCTCGTAAATGCCCGCCTTGGCGTTGAATTTTTCATACGCGGCGCCGTCCCAACCGGGGTAGCTTTCCGCAATGATGGAATTGCCCGTCTGCCATTCTCCGATGAAGGTGACGGAGTAGTTGGTCGCCGCTTCCACGACGACGCCCTCGCCTGCCCACGCCCACATGCCTACAATGGGATAGAAGCCGACGTCGGCATACCTCTCCGCCATGGCGCCGCCGTCGGGGCCGAACCCGAGATAGAACGTAAGGTTGCTCATGTCGTCGACGCGGATATGGTAGGAATGCTCGCCGTATTGCCAATCGACGTCCTGCGCGAGGTTGAGCGACATACCGAGCTGCAAGCCCGTTGCGCCGTACACCGAGGTGAGCACGTCCTTATTGTCAATGTTGACCGTCTGGTTGAATACGATCGTCACCGTGCGCTGCTCGATGGTATAATCGCCCGCGTTCCACTCGAACGCGTAGTTGGGATTGTCGGTGGAAGTTCCCACGATGCAATCGGCATAGGGCAGCACTTCGCCTTCCGCAAAGCGGACATTGGGGTTGGAATTTGTCACTTCGATCAAGATCGTTTCGCGCAAGGCCGCTTCGTCGCCCGAGGCGATTTCTGCCGAATTGTACTGATAGAGATCTTCGTACTCGTAGCCCCTTCCGCCGAGGAGGCTGCCGAGCATCGCTTCGCCGTATACCGTAGACTGGTCTTTGACGGTGACGGTGAGCGGGCGCGGCGTAACGACGTACGGAACGGGCGAACATGTGATGGTATAGTTGGCGGAGGAACCCTCGCCCGCGGCGCCCGTGATGACGCCCGCGTACGTTCCCGCCACAACGTGGGCGCTCGTGAACGACTTGGTCGTCCAGTTGCCGCTCCCGTCCTTTGCGGTCGTCTTGGCGGAATACGTCTTGTTGCCGTTCAGCGTGATGTCGTCCACCATGATGCGGATGATGATGCCGCTCAAATCGTCCTCGAAGGCAAGCCCCGTGAGCTCGTTGCGGTCGGCGACGACGGTCGGCTTCACCCAAGAGAGCTCGCTTGCGGGCGCAGACGTGGAGGAGACGGTTTCGGTAGAGGGCGCATTCTCCGTATCGGTGAGCAAGTCGTCGCCGTAGACGGAGGCCGCGGGATTGAGCGTGATGTTGAGCGGGCGGGGCGTGACGGTGTGGGAACCGATGCCGTTGAGCACGAGGTTGAAGTTCTTGCTCTCGCCGTTCCAGCCGAACAGATAGTCGAAGTTGCCCTTTCCGTTCTGTTGCCACTGCACATAGTAGGTGGTGCCGACCTGCGCGATCCCGAGGAACTCGCCCGCAGTCATGCTGTTTTCCGCATAGAGATGGTCTTTGAGATACCCGACAAGGGCGGTGCGGAGCTGCTCTTCGCGTCCCGCTACCGCGAGCTCTTTGTTCAGAACATCCAAACTGTCGCCGCCCGGCTTCGTACCGTCGTAGTCCGAGACGGTGAACCACGAGCTGCTCGACTCGTAATTCATCTGCCAATTCTCCACGCCATAGACGCTCGAAGCGCCCGTGAGCGTGACGTTGATCGTGCGCGGCTTTACGGTGACCGACGTCTTCTCGCTCTCCGCGAAGGAATAGTTTTCCGCGTCTTTTCCGCTGAGCCCGCTTACGATCAATTGATAATCGCCGGCGTCGACGATGCTACCGTATGCAGGGGCCGTGCCCGCGGTACGGGTACCGAAATCGACCTCGTCGCTCCCCTTCCTGTTGGCGATGGAGGGCATTCTCTTTACATCGTCCGCGAGGTTTGCGCCCGTATAGACGACGTCGTCGATGCCGCCCCACGCGACTTCAACGGCGAGCTGCGTGACGGTATACAGCCCGATCTGGCTGACGTCGCTGTCGCTGCGCCCTGCGTCGCCCTCCAAATGGAAGAGGATCGCAAGGTCGTCGTTGCCCTCGAGCTTCAGACGGAGATAGTAGCCGTCTGCATTGACTTTGAGATTGTTCGACGAACTGCGGTTGTCGCTCGTGGCGTAATTTTTGGGGTCTCCGCTGCCCACGGTATCGGGAATGTCGACGGAAAGCCTGTACCGAAGCAGCCATTCGGCGACCTCGTTGCCGTACGTCGTCTCCTCGAGGCCGGGGATATTCACGACGGAGATGTGACTGCCGTTGCCGCTCCTTATAAGGCCGAGGAAGGCGTCGCGCAGGGCGTCCCCGCCCAAAACGCTGCCGTACACCGCCGTGAGTTTGGCGGTATCCTCGTAGATGTTTATGATGATGTCGCCCGCCTCGAGCTCCACCGTATACGAAGAGGTGAGCCTGCTGTGGTTGGGCGCATCCACCGTGTAGGAGATGGTGTACTTGCTCTTGCGGAGAAGCTGATACCTGCCGTCCTCGCCGATGGAAACGTTGACGACGGGGTCGACATTGGTGATCTGCACCCGCGCGTTGTTCAGGTTGTATTTCTCGGCCGTGTCCGCCGTCATGGTGAAGTCGGTGTTCTTGAGCTCCACGATGTAGGGTGCGGCGGGGTTGAAGGGCGCCTTCAGTTCGTAATTGCCGCCCTCGAACAGCGAACCTTCGCCGCGGTTGGGGGTGATGGAGACGGGGTCGATGCGGTAATCCAGTTCGAACTTATCCGTCTTGCCCAAGCCGATCGCAAAGTTTTGGTTGGTGAGCTGCACGGTGATGTGGTAGGAACCGACGTCGTACATGCCGCCCTTTTCCGCATTGTACGTGCCCCACTCGTCGGACGGCGTGTATTTTACGGTGACGGTGTAGTTTTTGCGCTCCACCTTGTAGTTGTAATCGGTGCCGTCCCAAGTGACGGTTCCCGCTTCGCCCTCGTCCTTGGGAATGATGCCGCCCGACACATAGGGAACAAAGACGACGCTCAAGACGTGCTCGGTTGCCGTATACGCGTTGTTGAGCGAACTGCCGGGGGTGGTTTCGCCCGTCGCGTTCCTGATGCCGACGTTCAGCTGCGCGTCGATGGTCGCCTGTTGGATGACGTAGTTGTCCGCCGCCGTATCGCCCGCTGCAAACTTGAAGTCGTTGGCGTCTAACCTGCTGTAAATCGAAACAAACCCGCCGTCATCTTCGGGAGCGTCCGTAAGTTTCACGGAGACACGATATGTCCCTGCGTTGAGAGGCGAGGTTGCGTCGCCTTCGAGGGTGTACGTGATGGTGCAATTTTCGACCTCGGGGAGCACGCGCGGATTGGCGGCGTTCGTGAAGCCGATGCCGTGGATCGCGTCGCTCTCCGCCCGCTGTTCGGTGCCGTTGTACGTCACGCTCGGAACCTCGTTGAGCGTGATGGTCGCCTTCTCGATGGTCAATTTGAAGGTGCTCACCGTAGCGGCGGTGTCGCCTTCGAGCGGCACGACGTCGCGGCCCACCGTCTTGACGAACTGATAGTTGTTGGATTTGAGCGTGATGACGACGGTGTATTCGCCTGCATGGATGGGGCCGTTCGGGTATGTAACGTTGGCGAACTTGTGCGCCCCGCTTGAGCCCACCACATGCCTGTATTCGATCGTGTACTCCGTTGCGGCGTTCCTGTACCACATGGGCACGGTGTTCTCGTTGCCGTCGCGGTTGGAGAACACGAACTCCACCGTCTGCTCGGCGTTGGCGTACACAAAGGAGACTGCGCCGTCCTCGCCCGCTTCCTGCGAACCGACGCCGTCCGCCGTCTTGACCTCGATGCGCGCCGGCTTCACGTGGTAGGTGACGCGGAGAATGCCCGTGTAGTTGCCGATGCCGCTGACGGTGATCCGAACCTCCCCCACGTTGATGTCCGAGGAGACGGAATAGGTATAATCGGCATCCTGCACAAGGGTCGGCTCGGCGGCGACTTCGGCAACCGAGACGTTCGCGGTATCGGGCGCGGTGGGGCTTCCCGTATAGGATACGTCCGCGATCGTTCCCGTCGTATTATTGCCCGCCTTTGCGATCTCGACCTTCTGCGTTTCGCGCTGAAGTTCGAGATTGTCGAGCGTGAGAGAGCGCTGCAAAATGTTGTATTGGACGGAATTTTCCTTGATGGGGTCGCTGCCCGTATAGCCGAACACGAAGTTCGGGCTGCTTATTGTTACGGTGACGGTGTACCTGCCCGCGTTGATGCAGTTATCCTTACCGACGTCGCTGCCGTCCGCCCAGCCCGAGTAGGCGAACCGAAGCTCCTCGAGTTCGTCCGCCTTGGGGATGACGTCCTCGTTGGTGGCGTTGCGGAACAGAATGCCGTCCTCTTCGGTCTCGGTCGGGAGCAGGATGCGCGGCGCGTGCGTTGTTCCGTCATAGATGATGCTCTTGCCCGAGCTGCCCGCATACACGCCGTTGACCTGCATGCTGACGACCGCGGGGTCGATGCGGTAGGTAAATTCCTTTTTCTGCTCGTTGGAGCCCGGCACCGCGCCGCTCAACTTGAAGTTGGCAAATTCGATGGAGAGTTCGAGCTTGTAGGTGCCGACGTCGGTGATGAGATTTTTGGACTTCGCCGGGTCAAAGCCGCCCTCCCAGGCAAGGTCGTCTTTACTCCAGTCGCCGCTGTTGATCCCGCCCGCCTTATAGGTGACGAGGAGGGTATCCGCCTTGTAGACCTTTAAGGTATAGTCGATGCCGTCGAACGACGTCTCCGAATTGGAGGTGAAGAAGAGCAGCAGCACGTTGGAAAATTCGTCGTCCGCGCCCTTCTTCAGCTGACGGCGGTCGGGGTGGTTTTGGGGAAGTTCGCCGCCTTCGTTGTTGTAGACGAACTTCCCGCTCTCATCCAGCTCGTAGATGCTGAAGTGGTCGTTGCGGTCGTAGGTGACGGCGGTGTTGTTCTGCGCGACGTTGACGTCGAGGCGGTCGATGAGATAGGTATCCTTGATGACCGTCCCTTCGGACTCTACGGTCTGTTCGCGCCCCGCCGTCTCCTTGAATTTGAAGTTGGCAACGCCGTTGGAATTTTTAAGCGCGGCGTTTTGCAGGCTGATCGTCACATTGTAGAGATCGGCATAGTAGGGATCGTTGGTACCGCTCCAGAACTTGACCTTGCCCGCATCGCTGTCGTAAAATTTGCCCGTTGCCTTAAATTCCACCTTGTATTCGTCGGCGGTGACGGTATCGTCCTCGGCGTCGGCAGCGAGCGTAGGCACCGCCTCGTTGTTGGACTGCGTGTTGGCAAACGCGATCTCGGGCCGCTGCGCCGCGCGGTTGTAGGTGACGGTTGCAAAGTCGCCGACGGTGATCTCCGCCGCGGTGACGGTGAACGTCATCTCTTTCTTGGGCGCGTTTTCGGCATCCTTGAATACGAAGTTGGTGGGCGCAGCGCTAACTTCGATGCCCTCGGGCACAGTGCCGCCGAGCCGTTCGTGCTGCACGATCTCGATCGTCGCGGTGTATGCGCCCGCGTCCACGACCGACTTCACCGGCTTGCCGTCCGCGGTGTACGTGACCGTATACTCTTCGGAGGCGAGGTTGGGCACGACGTTGCCGTCCCCTTCCCTATCGTTCGTGAAGAGCACGCTTGCGGTGTGCGCTTGGCGGTTATAGACCTCGCTCGCGCTTGTGAGCGTTGCCGTGATCTCGGCGGACGCGATCTCGAACGTGCCGCGGGCGAGATTGTTCGCCTCCACGCCGTAGTTGGAGCCGCGGATGAGCCCGAAGTTCTCATCGTCGGCCTTGAAGGAATAGTTTTCGTCGCCGAGCGCAATGGCGACATAGTAGACGTCGGCATTGGTCGGCGCGGTGGTCGTATAGAGCGCGGTGAGCTTTTCGAGATAGCCTTCCTTTACGCTGCCGTCCTCGAAGTAGGGATCGCTCTCGTTGTATGCGACTGCCTCGAAGATCTCCTTGGAGGTGTAGCCGAAGGCGACCTGCGTCGTGTTGATGACCGCGTTTGCGTTGATCGTCGCGGGATTTTTGACCGCCTCGTTGCGCATGTCACACAAAATGCCCTGATACCGCGTGTAATCCTCGGTATTGGTGAACGCCAGCTGCAATTCGTGCGAGCCGCGGTCGAAATAGTAGCCGTAATTTTCGTGGCTGCCCTCTCCCGCCTTAAAATCGTACCCGACGGAGCCCGTAAGTTCCGTATTGTGCGCGATTTGAATGACGGCGGGGCGAATGCGGAAGCTCACGGTGAGCATGCCCGCATAGTTGCCGTTCCGAGCCGCCGAAACGATGACGGAAG
>CANRFD010000173.1 GCA_947629845.1 uncultured Clostridia bacterium | reverse complement strand
CGACGGCTGTTGGGGCGCTGCGCGCGGCGGGAAGCTTTTTTGCTCGGCGCGCCCCTCGCGGGAGGCGCTTCACGCTTGTTCCATAGTAATGGTAGCACGAAAAAATTTGCCCGTGGGGGATACATGACATTTTTTTGATGAAAATTCGGTGAAATTTTTTACGGGGGGGGGAGTATAATGCGGACATGTTTCGACACGCCGCAAGGGCAGCGGCTGCTCAACATGACGTGATTATATGACACCCCTTTTGGCGCGCAAGGGCGGCGCGCCACTTTCCCCTCGAGGGGACAGCAAGGGGGCTGCGGTTGGGGGGAGGCGCGGGTTACACGGGAGAAAAAATAAGGACATGTTTCGACACGCCCGCCGAAAGGACATCGGCGGGCGGCTCAACATGACGTAATTTATACGTCGGGACGATAGTTAAGGCGCGCGGGGCAACATGACGTAATTTTATGACACCCCTTCAGTCTCGGCTATGGCCTCGACAGCTTCCCCTCGAGGGGGAGCCAAGACGGGGCGCGGGAGGGGCGAGAATCCCTTCAGTCACTGCGTGACAGCTCCCCCTCGAGGGGGAGCCGAGAGGGCGCAGGGCAAGAACGGGAGCCGAGGACGGAATTTTTCAATTGTTAAAATACTTAACAGTTCCGTTTTTTTCAATTGTTCCGTCCGTGCAGGTGACGGCATAGTAGCCAGCTCTGTAATCCCAATCAGTTCCCTTTTTGATCGTTTGCCACGCTTCCACCGCACCTTGGAATTGAATGCTCATCAGCCAAATGCAATTAGAGAATGCACTGCTCCCAATCGAGGTCACGCTGTTTGGAATTACAATGCTCTTGAGATTCCTGCACCCCTCGAACGCCTCGCTCCCAATCGAGGCCACGCTGTTGGGAAGTTCAACGCTCGTCAGCTCGTCGCACCCATAGAATGCTGATCCACCAATCGTTTTTGTGTTTTCACGAATAGCGTATGCGCTGGGAATAGTATTTTTAGCTGCGATAAGATGATTGCCGATATAGAGCACACCGCTTGTATCCCAATGGGATGCATCATCATAGTATGCGGTTCCGTGGAACGCGCTGCTGCCAATCGAGGTCACGCTGTCGGGGATCGTAACGCTCATCAGCTCACTGCAACCATTGAACGCCTTCTCCCCAATCGAGGTTATGCTGTCGGGAATGGTAATGCTCGTGAGCCCACTACAACCACTGAACGCACCATCCCCAATCGAGGTCACACTGTCCGGAATAACAACGCTTGTCAGCCCGCTGCAATTATAGAACGTAGAATTTCCAATTGAAGTCACGCCGTCAGGAATGGTAATGCTCGTCAGCTCGCTACAATTTTCGAACGAGCTGTTCCCGATCGAGGTCACGCCATCGGGAATTTTTAATTCACCCGTAAGCCCGCTGCAACCATAGAATGCATTGTTCCCAATCGAGGTCACGCTGTCGGGAATTTCTATGCTCGTCAGCCCGCTACACCCCTTGAGCGCCCCATCCCCAATCGAGGTTACACTGTCCGGAATGACAACGTTTGTCAGCCCGCTGCAACCCTCGAACGCTGAATTTCCAATGGAAGTCACGCCGTCAGGAATTGCACTGTTTTTACAGCCTGAAATCAATGTGTTCGTTTGAATTTCAATCAAACAATCGTTTTCGCTCTGATATTTGGTATTTCCCACCGAGACTGTGATATGTTCAAGCTCGCTACAACCAGCGAACGCCTTCTCCCCGATCGAGGTCACGTTGGCGGGAATAGTAATGCTCGTCAGCCCGTTGCATCCCGAGAACGCCTCCTCCCCAATCGAGGTCACGCTGTTGGGAAGTGTAATGCTCGTCAGTTTGCTGTAACTTTTGAACGCCCGGTTCCCTATTTCGGTCACCCGCATGTTTTCGTGCCATGTGGAAATCACGATGTCGGTTGCGGTACAGGTGCCCTTGCTTACGATCCAATGGTTGCCGGCTCTCTCGAACGCAAGCCCTTCGCTTGAATTATCCTTTATGCCGCAAATACATTCGCGGTCTTTCATGTTGTGCGTATGCCCTCCTTTTGAATATACCGCCCCGCCGATCTTCAAAACATCGCCGCTTATTGTGCCTTCGCTTGTTATGGAGGAAGCATCCGAAATGCCATAGGTAAACGTTACATTTTCGCCGTCAAAGGTGATTTTGCCCCGTTCGCCGCTTTCATCCTCCCAAGTGTTGCCCGAAAGTTTATAAAATTTCTCTGTGTTATATTCCTCCGTCTCGCCGTTATAGGCGTAGTAGACTCCGTTGTAGCGGTTGGCGAGCCCGACGGGCACGGCAACGCCGACGACGATGGCAACGACGAGCACGGCGGAGAGGGCAACCACCACCTTTTTGTGATTTTTCAGCCAAGTTTCCGCCTTTGTGGGCTTTGCCGCCGCGACCTTTTTCTCCGTCGCCGCAACGAGCGCGGGATAGCTCTTGCGAAGATATGCTCCCGCAAAGGCGCACCCCGCGGCAACGAGGCCGCCGAGCAGCGTAAACACGAGCACGAGAATGGGAGCCGCGCCCGCCTGCATGAGCCCGAGCCCGCCGTCCTCGCCCGCGATCTGCCCCATTGAAATGCAGGAGACGAGGAAGAGGGCGAAGAAAAGCGCATAGCCGACGGCAGTCAATATGCTGCGCATGAAAATTTGCTTGCCCGCGAGCGTAAAACGTTTATAACGCTGCTTGGAAAAGACGTTCGCGATGACAAGAATAAGCGCAACAAACAGCGCAAGGGCGGCGAATACGATGAACGTTATAACAGAGTCCTTCAACGCCAAGCCTTCGTAGTTGGCAAACTCGTATACGCTGCCGTAACTCGTGCTCGGGATCTTTTCCCCCAGGAACTCGCCGCCGGGCATCACCGCAACGGGCGCGAGGAAGAAGAGGAACAGGAACACGGAGAGGGCCCCGAACAGCGCCGCGGGCAAAATCGAGACGGCGGCATACAATTTTTCAACGCCTGCCGAGAGCTGTTTCTTTGCGGGCTGCGGGGAAGGGGCGGGCGCGGGTGCGGGGTTTTCGTAAAACGAATAGCCGCATTCGTTACAGAACTTTGCGCCGCCCGAAAGTTTTGCGCCGCACTTGGGGCAGGCCTTTTCCTCGGCGAACTTCTCGCCGCATTCGGGGCAGAAATTTCCTTCGAACTCCGTCCCGCACTTGGGGCATTTGTGCATAACATTTCCTCCGTACAATTTTTTTGCGGGCAAAGATCCGCTCGGGCTGCGCCCTCGGGATGAGGGGGAACTCGGGCTGCGCCCTCGGAATGAGTGGCGTAAAAAAATAAGGACGCCCGACAATATCGGGCGCCCGCATTGAGTATCCCGTATTGTCTGCGTCACAATTCCCTGTATG
>CANRFD010000172.1 GCA_947629845.1 uncultured Clostridia bacterium | reverse complement strand
TGGAAGAACACGGCGTCCGCGTGGAGTTCGGCGAGCTCGCAGAGCGCATCGTCAACCGTTCGGGCACCGACATCTGCCCCATGGAGAAGGCGGTCGCGGACTGCGACGACGCCGACGAGGCGTACCTGTTGCTGCGGGCGCGCCTTGCGGAGCTTGCGGGGCAGTGATCTCCGCGTAAAACCGCACCGCGTGCCGCTAAAACGCGGCATGCCGCCCCGTTTGGGGCACAAATCAATGTAATCTTGCAGAAGGGCGTCCCGCACCGCCCTTTTTTCATGCCCTCCGCCCCCATGGCGTCGTTTTTGGGGAGGACCCCCCCCGTTTTCACTTTTCCGCAACAAAACGGTCACATATTCGCCGCGCCCGCAATATAAATGTGTTGTGCGCCCGTCCGTCCCCTTGCTTCCCCCGTTTGGGGGAAGTACCCGCGCAGCGGGGGATAGGGGTACTGCTCCCCTCCATTTCCCAAAATCCACCCCGTTTGGCGGAAATGGGGTAGGGAAATCGCGCAAAAAACAGGTAAAAAGTGCAATACGGGGGGGGGTATTTTTTTGAAAAATTTTTGCAAAAACGGGTAAAAACACAAAAACGGGGGGCAAAAAATGTCGAAATTTCCAAAAAAAAGTGGTTCAAAATACTTGACACCGCAAAAAAACGGGCTATAATTTTATGATGAGTAAAAAGTGAACTAATCCACCACGGGTGAAAAAGGCGAACAAAAATAAAGTTTCGCAAACAAAAACGGCGCCAAAATCACAAAAATCAAAAACGCGCGCCCGCGGCGCCAAAAAGTCACAAAATCGGCACCCAAAAGGCACAAAAGCGGTAAAAAAGCAGTAAATATAAAAATTGAATTGGTACCTGTTCCGTTAATGATGATCTCATTTCCGAAAAAGGCGTCCCCACCCACCGGCAGCGCAAGGCGCAAAACGCAGGGCGCAAGCGCAAAGCGGTGCAGTGCGGCGGGGGAGCTAATGGGTGAAATTCCGTGGGGCATCTGCAGCGGGCAGGCACGAGGCGTAGTAAGGGAGCGGCGAAGGTCGCGCTCGCAATAGTTGCGGAGGAACTATGAAAAAGATTTTCCAGCAAACGGAAGGTACGGTCAAGACGGCGAAATCTAAGCTGAGGAGGATATTGCTTCTCGGCTTAATTCCTTTGTTCTGCATTAGCCTCGCGATAGGCTTGGCGACGATGAACTTAAATCCTGTCTATGCCGCCGATATGGGCGATGAACTTTCTAATTATTTGGAATTTGGCAATCTTACCACGCTCAACGGGCTTACGGGATATTACATCACCCGCTTCAACCACCAAGAAGCGGACGGCGATAAATTCGGTGAGACAGCCGGACATCCCATGATGATCCCCGCGCAGTACAAGGGCTATCCCATTCTCGGCATTGCCGGGCACGTGTTTTCAGGACATAACGAAATCTCTTACGTCAGCTTTCAACAGTTGAACGGCACGAGCGGGACGGCGGAGGAACTCGCCGCCTATAACCGTTTGCCCAACGAATTAAAGAACCTCGGTACTGCCGTCAGCACGTTGGGAGAGGGCTGCTTCGAAAATTGCGCTAATCTTGTCAGCATCCGTCTCCCCGCCTCCGTCACCGAGCTCGGGAACGACTGCTTCAAGAGTGATGTAAAACTCGCAACCGTAAACAGCATTGATATTAACGGTACCGCACAAACCTCCATGGTGGGGCTGTGCTATCTCAAGCGCATCGGCGCAAAGTGCTTCCGCATGGGCGCAGGCGTTCTTGATAACGTTGTTTTGCCCGACTTTGAAGCGGGTGCAGATAAAACGCAGTACTATCCGCAAGGCAAAGGGCTTGAGACCATTGCCGATACCGGTTTCTATGTAACCAACGGAATGCGTCAAAATGGTGTAAGGACAAACGTCAACGGGTCGAATTTGACGGGCTACCTTGCCATTCCCGAGTCTTGCACCAATATTCTCGAGACGGCATTCTACTATTTGCACGCTAAACTCTATCTCAAAGGTGCTCCCGGGACTTATGAGTATTTTCCTTTTGGATATGATCGCAACGGTGGGCCGGCAGGGAATATTTTTTGGAACACCAAACACTCGGCGTATGGGACGGTTGACATCGATGGCATTACTTTCAGCTTCAACAAAGATAAAGGGATAATTGGCTCCCCGGTAAATTCTAATGGTAGTGCGTCGTCTGCGTCGGCGACGAATGTTGTGATCCCGAACACTCTCACGGTTGGGGGAACGGTTTATTCTATTTCTAATTCTAACGGTACACTGAAAGGGCTTGCGCCCGGCATGTTTGCCAACACATCGGTCACGGGCATTGCACTCGACCCCGCATGGAACAACGTACTTACTTCCATGCCCACCGCGTTTGCTTCCAACAGTAGCGTCGGAACGATTTATAATATACCGGATAAGATCACCGAGATTGGCGCAATGTGTTTTTACTCCACGCCGTTAAAGTTGATGACCACTACTTCCACAACGACCGTTACCGACCGTAATAGTTTCGGCGGATATGCTCCCAAAGCGGATGTTCGGTATGGGTCGTGGAGCGGAAGTAGCGTTATCAATACAAGTACGATCGTGTTGCCCTTAAGTTGCAAAACGCTCGGTTTTTGGGGATTGAACGGGTGCACGGCGAGCAAAGTCGTGATCCCCGCCGCAGGCGCGCCGAGCGACTTCTTGATTTCCGAGGCAGCCTTTACGAATGCAACAAACGTTACGGCGATTTATTTCCCGCAATTCGACTCCTCAGGCGGAAAGACGCCGAAAGCTATTCTGAACGTTGCCGGGCGTCCCGAGGAGCAACCGTATTGGTACAACCAATCCTATCCGTGGGCTGCTGCGTCCATGGAGCACACCTACTATGGGGCGTCGAATACGGACTTGGGCGCGGTTTCTTTCACGGAAGGCGTATGGACATATGAAATCAACAACGAAGATGAAAACACGGTAACTATTACGGGCTGCAATTATAGCAGCTTGTCGGATAAGAAGAATCTCACGTTCCCGACGTCGCTCGGCGGGAAAACGGTCACCGCGATCGGCAACGCCTACGGTGTCAACCTTAACATTTTCGGCAGCACGAAAAATCCGGGGACTTTCACAAGTGTCACCATTCCCGAAGGTGTCAAGACTATTCGATATTGTGCATTTACAGCCGTAGGGATCAATCAGCTCAATTTACCCTCGACGCTCGAGAGCGTGGAAGAGCGCGCCTTTACGGGTGCGGTCAAGGGTATCTTAAAATTGCCGAAATCGTTGAAGAGCATCGGCCCGCTCGCTTTCCAAGGTGCGCAGTTCACGAATAAGACGATTGTGTTCCCCGGGGAAATCGAGCAGGTTTCCGCTACGGCATTTTTGGGCGGTGTGTGCCCCAATTTGGAGACGGTCTATTATCTCCAATATCGGACGCAGGAGTCGGATAATGTGTTCGACCGCCAGTCCGGTATGTATTTGCGCGTGGACGGTACGAATGCGCCCTCTGCGGCAGGGTCGGCGGGCATTTTAAGTTCGTATGCAGGGACGGGTATCAGTGGAAATCACGCGCCCGATGTCCGCTACATGGACGACTTCACGCCCTACATCTATGAGATCGGCCGCACATATGAGGGGGACGCCGACCCCTATGACGACATCAAGAAGTACGACCCCAAGAAGAGCAGTGACCAGACGAATATCGATACTGAACTAGCCAAATACAAGGCAGTCGTCGAGCACAAGGGCGCAGGGATCCCTTACGACCGTCCCTATTCGGACGCCGTCTATGCTCACCCTGTGCCGCAAATGAATGAAGACGGCACCGCGATCGCCGGTTGGAAAGCGGATATCCGTTTCGGCGTGCGCATGCTGTTACAGACCGAAACAATCGACAGGATCCTGCTCGTCGCGAGCCCCACGGGCGGCAAGGACGATCCCGGCGTCACCGGCCTCGGCACGCTTTATCAACCGACGCAGGGGTCGATTAGTGAAAAAGAATTTTTTAACGTTGTTCTTGCAGGCGCCAACGCAGAGGGAACGTACATATTCCGTATTTTCTATAAGAATGAGCCTCTTATGAACGCTCTCCGCGAGAACGGATTTAGCGGCGAGGACGAGAACACTTTCGTCTATCACTATACGATCGATATCGACATGCTTGCCGATGCTACCTTTGAGCACGCCGTCATCGAAAACGTCGGCGGGGAACTTCCCGCCAACATGAAGACGGATAGCGACGGCAACGCCCTCGTCACGAGCGTCGAACGCGAATATAAAGATAGAGCCGATACCACGAACGAGCTTGAAGTTACCGCTACCAAGCAGGTTCTCGGCTCGGGCATCAAATTGCCCACCAACGTCGTTTTCGAGCACCCCAATGCAGAATTTATCGGCTGGACGACGGATTACGCTCTTGCAAGTAAGATTTGGACGGGATATCCCACTGAGACGGAGACCATCAAGAACCTCGACGGCGCCGACATGATGGATGCCGAGGGGCACCCCGTCACCCGTAACAACTTCTGGCGGGCGGACGGCACCAACACCGAACCCTTCATGGTGTACGTCTCCGACCTCGACGAAAACGTGCAAGTCACGTTCTATTCGGTATTCCGCTTAAAGATCAACAAGGTCGAGCCCTACAGCTGGACGTATTCCGAGGATCCCTATCCCAATTCGGGCGGCGGGCAGAAATTCCTGTTGCCCTCCAGCCCCGTGGCAGCGGGCAGCCTTACGCTCTTCCATATCAGCGACGGCAAAGTACATAAAGTACATATCGAAAAGACGCTTTCCTTTGAAGACGCCGCGTTTCTGCGTGCCTTCGACGAGGCGTTCAACGCGCAGACCCATGCGGGCAGTTACGTCGTTCTGAACGGCGATCTTACGGCGGCGTTTGCGGAAGCCGCACCCGACGGCAGCATGACGGAAGCCGAATTTGCCGAATGGAAAAACGCCCAAACCAACAACTACACCGTCTCCGAATTTAACGTGCAGCCGCTTACGCTCAATATCAAAGCGCAGCCCAAAGAAATTAAGTACGGCGACTATACCTATGGCGACGTCGGCGCGGACGGCACGCTTGAAAACTATCTCGCCTCGTCGCTTGCAAGCGACACGTCGCTTATCACCTATGAATTGAACGGCATGCACAACGGCCTTCCTTTGGGGCAGACCGCTTCCGACGTGTTCACCGTCACGATCGAGGGGAAGGGCGACACGTTGCGTCCGCACGTCGAAGATAAGCTCCACTATACCCTTACGCCCGCGTCAATGCGGGATAGCGCCGCTTCCGACTATAAATTCACGGGCACGACCGAGAATATTACGATCACCGTCACGCCTCGTCCCATTTCCGTCAACGTCTCCATGCAGCGTCGCCTCGACGAAGGCGGCCCCAGCACCCTGACGGCGCAACTCGATAGTTCCAACAAGCAGGTCTACTCTTGGGTCTACTACGGCGGCGACAGCGCAAAGAAAGGCCGCGAGTCGGCGGTCATTTCCCTCTCCGGCAACCAGCCCGAAGGCGGCGGCGTCATTTCGGCCGACCAAGGCAACACCGCCCTTCTCGATTACGCCTACTATTTTGTGCGGAAGGGTGAAGGCAGCGGCGTCGACGGCGGCTACGTGAAAGTCGGCACCGATGTCGTCGACGTCGGCACCTACTACCTCGGCATCTACCTTACCAAGAAGGCAGGAAGCAGCACCGCAAACAACAAAGATTACAAAATTACATACATCAACAACGTCTCGGCGGAGGATTCCACCTTCACGGGTGCCTCGAAGGGCTACAACTTCTACAGCGGCCCGCGCGTAGAGATCACCAAGGCGGTCATCGAACGCCCGTCGATTGGCGAGACCTATTACGGGTTCATCGATGAAAGCAACGCACAGACAAAGCTCTATGAGTGGCTGAACCCGGGCACAACGGACACCTATAAGATTTCCGAGCCCGCAAATCAGGACAACTGTATCGCCCCCGCGCCTAAAAAGACGGATATTGCCGCGACGAACATCGCTTTGCCCGAGGATGTGAAAACGTCCTACGAAACCTATTGGGATGCGGGCAACTATTCCGTCGGGCTGAAATTGCCCGCGTCTCTCTTCGCCAACTACTGCTGGGCGGACGAAGATGCCGATACCGATACGATACAACTTGACTTTGAAGTTCATAAAGCCGGACTCAGCCTGTCCGTTTCCAAAACGTCGAGTTATTATAACGAGACGGAGTATATCGGCAATGGCACGGATACCGTTCGCGGCATTACGGGCGTGGTGTCCATTTACGAAGGACACGGCTTGGCCGATTTGGCGTCGATTTTTACCGGCGAAAGAGCGAGCGCATATTTCACCGGAACTTACACGCTCAACGGGCAGACCTTCCGCGGCAACCTGATCGACGCGGGCACTTATGTGTACCGTTTCGCGTTGCAGGGCGACGGGCTTACGAACTTCGCCATCGAACACGGCGATAACAACGATACCGACGCCGAAGATCACGACGCCAACACGTGGCAGATCTCTGCCGACGGCGCGTATGCCGACATCAACTACACCGTGAATAAAGCGGTCATGCAAGTGACCTTGACGGGCACGGGCAACCTTACAGAGTACTACGACGGGCAAGACCACGTTTCCGACGCCAACCAGCAGGCGCTGTTCTTCAACGAAAACTACAACATCGCCAACGGCACTGCGGGCGAAGAGTACTACATTCTTCAATACCTCTACGATGCGTCGGGCAGTATGCGCAACTATGGCTACCGCATCACGTTCCGCGCCGAGGAAGTGGATGCGGGCGACGGTGCCGTCTCTGTGACCACTGTCGGGAAGTATCGCATGATCATCTCGCTGTTTGGCGCGACTGCACTCAACAACGTTGAATTTGTGAAGCCTGCGGGCTTCAAACTGAACGACGAGAAAACCCAGCTCGTCTCCGACGGCGTCATCGTCACCATCAACCCCGCGGAGATCACCGTCAACCTTACCGCGCGCGCCCAAAAGCAGCGCGAAAGCGACACCGCCACCCTTCAGCCCTCCGAGTACCTCGTCTACCGCGGCATCGCCTATCAGGATACCGACGTGTGGAGCCTCGCCGCAGACGGAGGCCACGGCAAGCTGCTTCTCACCGCCGCGCAGTACTCGGTCTCCTACAACATCGCGGGCGAAAACGCGAACCTTACCGATGCGGGTCTCTACTCCATGGTCATCACCATTCCCGCGGAGTATGCGGGCAACTATAAGGTGATAGAGAACGGCTACACGGCCTCGCAAGGCTCGGGCGACACTACGATCACGTGGAACAACGCCTTCACCATCTACAGGGCGCAGATCGCCATGCAGAACCTTTTGCCCGTGTCCTACACCGGGGAAGGGCAGGCCGCGGCCGTTCAGCTCACCAACGTATCGGGCACCGACCCGCTCCCCACGGTCGACTCACTCGGCTACACGTTGGGCGATGCGGAAGCTACCAACCCGCCCATCAATGCGGGCAAATATAGGGTAACGCTCACGTTGAGCGAAGCCGACCGCAAGAATTTCGTCTTTGTGAAGGGCAGCAACAACGCCGACGCCGAAGTCAGCGACGACGGCGGCGTGACCGGCGCAAAGATCACCGACGACTACGAGATCATGCCCGTCACCGTCAACCCGACGGCGATGATCGGCGGCAGCGCAGGCACAACGATCACCTACGACGGCAAACCGCACGAGGCGACCGTCTCGTTCAGCAACACCGTGCAGGCGGGCGGCGTCATTCCCGAAGCAAAAGACCCCGCCAACGGCACGGAAGTGGGCGCCGACTACGAATACGCGCTCAACTTCGCCTACAACGGCTTCTCTACGGAGCACGACTACACCGATGTCGGCACGTACACCGTCACCGTCACGCTGAAGAACGGCGGCAACTTCGCCTTCGGCAAGAGCGGCGAAAGCTACCTCTACACCTTCACGCTCGCCTACTCCATCGTCGCCAAGGACATCAAGGATGCGACGATCAAGTACGGCGCAGACGAAACCACTTGGACGAACGACGAAGTTCACCTTACCTATACGGGTGAATCGCTCACGCCGTCGGATATCAAGGTGCTCCTCGAGCTCGTGCACGATAGCGCCGCGGTAACGCTTACCGTAGATGACGACTATTCCGTCACCAACACGGCCGACATCGAGGCTTACAGAAGCGGCGTCCAGAACCGAGTCACCGTCCGTATCTTCGGGCAGAACAACTACAGCGGCACCATTACGCGGTACTTCACCATCGTTCCCGCCAAAGTGACCGTGGAGGCGGATGATCACACGGCCGTCGGCGGCACCGTATCCGTCGGCTACAACAAGAACGCGCAGTCCATCACGCCCGAATTTACCAATGCCGAAAACGAGGGCGTCGTCCCGCAGTTCAACACCAATGTGAACTACAGCGGCTACACCGTGACCTACAAGAACCAAGATACCTCCGATGGAAAGGAGTACACGACGACGGATACGCCCGTCAACGCGGGCACCTATAATGTCACCGTAACGTTAAAGACGAACGGCAACTTCACCTTTGAAGACGGCTCGCTCACCAAGACCTTTGTGTTTGAAATCAAAAAGGCCGAGCTCCGCCTGACCCTTGCCGAGACGTTCGCAAATAAAGGCGCCTATCGCAACACCTTCATCTACGACGGCGCCGATTGGTACAACCGTCTCAACACGCTGCTCATCGATAACGTTGTAGAGGGCAACGACATCGTCCCCGCCAACTCGGAGTACACCGTCAAGTTCTACGAGGGCAGCACGGCAGCAGGCTCCGCCGTCACGCAGATCGTCAACGCCAAGGGCTATTGCCTCGTGTTCGCATATAAGGACGAGGCGACCGCCAATAACTATCATGTAAAGGAGGTCATTGTAGACGGCGATACCGAAATCACGGTCAGCAATGGCGAAGGCGGCTACACGCTCGGCGGCGATCAGTCCGTCACCGTGCCCTTCACCGTCACGCCCGCCCGCGTCACCGTAAATGAGCTTGCGAACAAGACGTACAAGGGCAGCGGCATCACGGCGGATATCTCCTTCACCAACGAGGATGGCACAACCGTGCTCCCGACGAACTTCACCGCCACCTACGCGAAGAAGGACGCCGCAGGCGCGGCGCAGAACGACGCGACCGACGCCGGCACCTACACCGTCGAAGTCACGCTCACAGAGTTGGATGCGACCAACTTCACCATCGTCGCATGGGAAGGGGACACTAAAACGCGCGACTTCACCATCGACCCCGCCAAGGTCACCGTCAGCCTAAAGACCAATGTCGAGGCGTACACGGCGGAAAATCACACCGTCGAGGCGGTATTTGCCAACGCGTCCGAAACCGACGTCGTCCCCGAAACCGTCATAACCGATTACACCTTCACGATCTCGTCCGACGGCATGGAGTCCGCGCCCGCCTATAATGCGCTCATCGACGCCGCCACCTACAAGATCTATGTCAACCTTCTCAACCCCAACTTCGTATTTGTCGAGGGCGAGGGCGGCAAACAGTCGCAGGAGCTCACCTACACCATCACCCCCGGCACGATCGAATGGAGCGAACTCGGCAGATCTCTCACGGCCGAATGGGAGCACACGGGCTACAACCCCGATCATCTCATCGTCACCAAACTTACAAGCGAGCACTTCGAGCTCGTGGGCACGAGAGACGTAGAGGGCATGGTCATCACGCCCGTCAGCTGCGAGGTCTCGGACGGCGGCGCATACGACGTCGACGGCGGCTGGTATAAGCTCACCAAAAAGGGCACCTACAAAGTCACCGTGCAGGTCAGCGCGCCCAACCACGATACCAAACAGTTCAGCTTCACGGTCTCCATCAGCGGCGATCAGGTGCTCATCATCGTCCCCGAGGACTTCAACAGCTACATCACCGCGACCTACGGCTCTGAGCTCGAAACTTCCGACCTGCTCTCTGCCTTCTTAAAGCTCATCGAAGAAGCCAAGCTCACCGTCGACAACATTCCCGACATTGCAGAGACCTCGGGCACGGAAGTCGTAATGTGGCTGAACAAGCACCACTTCGGGATCGCCGTCAACGACCCGCAGAGGAGCGGCTCCGGCCATCTCAAGGCAGGCAATTACGCGCTCAAAGCAAGCCTCGATGTCGATGGCGGCATCAAGTTCCAGGAGGGCGAAAGCTACCAGAACTCGATGAGCCAGACGCAGTTCTATCAGGTCGCAAAGCGCGTGGTCGAAATCGATTGGGGCGACTTGGATCTCACCTACACCGGTCACGATCAGCAGGGCAACGTCATAAGCGGCGTGCAGATCCGCAACAAGCTGTCGGGCGATAACGTCAGGTTCGGCGACGAAACCGTCCTCGTCGGCACCAAG
>CANRFD010000171.1 GCA_947629845.1 uncultured Clostridia bacterium | reverse complement strand
CAGGTCGCGGCGGATCTTCGTTCCATCCGCAAGCCCGAGCCCTACCACGGCTACGGCATCCGCTACAAGGGCGAGCACGTCGAGCACAAGGAAGGCAAGACCTCCGGCAAAGGTAAGAAGTAAGGGAGGGGAGAGATGATAACGAAAATCGATAAGAATGAAGTAAGGCAGCGCCGCCATGCGCGTGTTCGCAAGACGGTATCGGGCACGCCCGAATGCCCCCGCCTCTCCGTCTACAGGAGCACCAAGAACATCTACGTTCAGTTCATAGACGACGTCAACGGCGTCACGCTGGCATCGGCTTCCACCCTCGAGAAGGGTATCAAGGAAGAGATCGCGGGCAAGACCAAGACGGCGGCCGCCAAGATCGTCGGCAAGATCGCGGGCGAACGTGCCAAGGAAAAGGGCATCGAGACCATCGTGTTCGACAGGGGCGGTTATCACTACACGGGGCGCGTTCAGGCGCTTGCGGACGGCGCACGCGAAGCCGGACTGAATTTTTAAGGAGAAGCGGTTATGGCAAGAGAACAAAGACCTCAGAGAAGGCAGGAACAGGACGACGGACTCATCAAGAAGACGATCGGCATCAACCGTGTATCCAAGACGGTCAAGGGCGGCAAGAACATGCGTTTCGCCGCGCTGGTAGTCGTCGGTGACGGCAACGGCAGAGTCGGCTACGGGCAGGGGAAGAGCAAGGAAGTACCCGAGGCCATCGAAAAGGCGACGCAGGCCGCGAAGAAGAACATGATCAAGGTCGCCATCGTCGATACGACCATTCCCCACGAAGTGCTCGGCACGTTCGGCAAGGGCGCAGTCTTAATGCTCCCCGCCGCCGAAGGTACGGGCGTCATCGCGGGCGGCCCCGTCCGTGCGGTCATGGAGGCTGCCGGCATCAAGAACATCAGAACCAAATCTCACGGCACGCAAAACCCGGGCAACTGCATCAAGGCGACCATCGCGGGTCTTGCGCAGCTCAAGACGGCGGAAGAGGTCGCGGCGCTCCGCGGCAAGACCGTCGAAGAGATCGTGGGCTGAAGGGAGGACTGACATGGCACAGATCAAAGTTACGCTCGTAAAGAGCACCATCGGCGAGATCAAATCGGTCAAGGCGACGGTTGCGGCGCTCGGTCTCACGAAGATCAATTCGCAGAAGATCCTCGAGGACAACGCCGCCGTCCGCGGACAGGTCAAAAAGGTCGCACACCTTGTCAAGGTGGAAACCGTATAAAGGAGACAGCAATGAGAATTGATACCATTGCTCCCGCAAAGGGGGCGAAAACTTCCGCAAAGCGTCTCGGCAGGGGCATCGGCTCCGGGCTCGGCAAGACGAGCGGCAAGGGTCATAAAGGCCAGTGGGCGCGTTCGGGCGGCGGCGTCCGTCCCGGGTTCGAGGGCGGCCAGATGCCGATCGCTCGCAGAGTCCCCAAGCGCGGCTTCAACAACAAGTGGGCGAAGGAGTACGTCATCGTCAACATCAGCACGCTCAACGCCCTTCCCGAGGGCACCGTCGTCGATTATGGCTACATCCTCGAGAACAAACTTGCAAAGGAAGTCAAGAACAACGTCGGGCTCAAAGTTTTGGGCAACGGCGAACTTACCGTAAAACTCACCGTGCGCGCGAAGAAGTTCTCCGCGGCCGCAAAGGAAGCCATCGAAAAAGCGGGCGGCACGGCAGAAGTCATCGAGTGACCTTATTCTCGGTGCAAGGAGTGAACCATGATCGAAACATTGAAAAACGCCTTTCGCAATAAGGATATCAGGAAGAAGATCTTCATCACCCTTCTTCTCCTGTTGGTGTTCCGCGTCGGGTGCTATATTCCCGTCCCGGGCGTGAACAGAAGCGCGTTCGAGTCCGCGATCACGAGCAACCAATTCCTCGCGCTCATGAGCGGTATCACGGGCAACGCGCTGCAAAACGCCACGCTGTTCGCCCTCGGTATCGGGCCGTATATCAACGCGTCCATTATCGTGCAGCTTCTTACGGTGGGCATTCCCGCCCTCGAGCGGCTGTCCAAGGAAGGGGAAGAGGGGCAGAAAAAGATCACCCTGATCACCCGCATCATCACCATCATTTTGGCGGTCGTGCAGTCGGTCGGCGTCATCGTGCTGTTTGCCAACAATCTCGATAACGGCATCAACACCAACCTGTTCTTCGACTCCGTCTGGATCGCCGGCGTCTATATGACGATTATTTACACGGCGGGCGCCATGCTCGTCATGTGGCTGGGCGAGCGCATCACCGACTACGGCGTGGGCAACGGCATCTCGATGATCATCTTCATCGGTATCCTCTCCACGGCAGGGCTCTCCATCCTCGGCAAGTTCGAGGAAGTGTTCGCGGGCAATCTCAACGCCCTCCTCGAAGTCGGGCTGTTCATCGTCCTCGCGGTCATCATCTTCTTCGCCATCGTCTTTGTCGACTTGGCGGAAAGGAGGATCCCCGTCCAGTACGCCAAACAGGTGCGCGGCACCAAGATGTACGGCGGGCAGAGCTCCGTCATTCCCATGAAGATCACGGGAAGCGGCGTCATGCCCCTCATCTTCTCGTTCGCCATCCTGTCCTTCCCCA
>CANRFD010000170.1 GCA_947629845.1 uncultured Clostridia bacterium | reverse complement strand
ACCGAGCCGTCGGCCGCGTGGAACACCAACATGTTCGGCAAGACGCTCAAGGAGATGCTCGGCGAGGAGCTCTCCGTCAAGAACCGCGCCATGGGCGGCAACGTGCAAAAGAAGATGCGCCGCACTATGACGCGCATCGTAAACGAGGGGAAGGGCGGCGTCATCTGCATCCTCCTGTAACCGATAAAAAAGCCAAATTTCCCGCAAAAAACCGCGGGAAATTTTTTTTGTAAAATCTTTTGTTAAAGCCTTGACGATTTTGTCCGCGGCGGCTATAATAGAACGGAAATTTGTTTTGAAGGAGAAGGTTATGGCAGAAGAAACAAAGACGCAGAAAGAAGAAACAAAGAAGCAGAAAACGGTAAAACCCAAGACGATCGTCGGGCTCGTCCTGCTCGTCCTGTTTGCCGCCGTCACCGTGCTCGGATTTGCCTTTCACGACAAGATCTGGAACTGGTGCGCCGGCTACACGGGCAACGGCATCCTCGACATCGTGATCAATCTCATCCCCGAAGTCATCAGCTCGGTGCAGATTCTGTTCGTCACGCTGCTCGTCCTGTACATCGTTTGCACGATCATCAAGGCGATCTTCAAGGGCACGCCGCGGAGAACGACCATCGGCAAGCTCGTGAACAGCATCTTCAAGGTGGTCGTGTGGGTCGTGTGCGTCATCGCCATCCTCGCCGTTTGGGGCATCAATCTCACCGCGCTCATCGCGGGCGCCGGGGTGCTGACCCTGATCATCGGCCTCGGAATGCAGAGCCTGATCGCCGACGTCGTCGCGGGCATCTTCATCGTGTGCGACGGCACGCTGCAGGTGGGCGACATCGTCACCATCGACGGCTGGCGCGGCACCGTGCAGGAGATCGGCATCCGCAACACCAAGCTCATCAACTACAGCGGCGACATCCGCGTCGCGAACAACTCCACCATCAAGGTGTTCATCAACCAGAGCCGGGAGGATAGCTATCCCACAGTCATCGTCGGCGTTCCCTACGAGGAGAACCTGCAGCACGTCAAAGAGGTGTTCGAGAAGAACGCACAGAAGATCAGGGAGATGTGCCCCGCCGTCATCAGCGACATCGACTTCAACGGGGTGGACAACCTCTCCGCGTCCAGCGTCGATCTTCACTTCGGCGCCAAGTGCAAGGAGGGGGACTTCTTTGCTGCACAGCGGCAGATGCGCGGCGCCATCAAGACGGTGTTCGAACAGAACGGCATCTTTGTTCCCTTCCCGCAGGTCGTCGTCCACAAGGAAAAATAAGTTCGCAAATACAAGAAGCGCGGAGCCTTACGCCCCGCGCTTTTTCCGTAAATAATGGATTTTACCAATCAAACGCCGTAACTTCGTAGCGGTTTTGCGGCTTTACCCACTTCTGCACATCTTCAACATATAGGTGCTTACGAGAGGAGAGGCAGTGTTTGCGTACAAATTCCACGAGTTCCTCCCCCGTGAGCACGATCTCCGCGGTGAGCGCGTCCTTATGCTTTCCCTGCTTCATCACCGCGTCGACAAGCCCGATCTCCCCGCCGAGCGAAAAATGTTCATCGTCGTCCAATCCGGATACGACCACATCCCTGTCACACATAGCATTTTCTCCTTTTGTCTTTTTCTGAAATTGTACCGCATTTTTCCGCCGTTGTCAAGCGGGGGAGAAAAGCAAAAATTCCGCGAAATATTTTGCGCTATCCTATTGAAATCCTGCGCGTTTTATTCTATAATATACCTGTATTATACAATACAAACATATCGAGGGGGAAGATATATGGAACTTTCGGCAAAGCAGTGCGTCGAGCAGGGCAAGACCGCGCTCGGCATCGAGTTCGGCTCCACGCGCATCAAGGCCGTTCTCGTGGACGAACACAACAGCCCCATCGCCTCGGGCGCGCACGACTGGGAGAACAGGCATCTCGGCAACATCTGGTCGTACTCGCTCGACGATATCCGCGAGGGTCTGCAGGGCAGCTATGCCGCCATGGCGAAGGACGTTAAGGAGAAATACGGCGTCACGCTGACGACGGTCGGCGCCATCGGCATCTCCGCCATGATGCACGGCTACATGGTGTTCGATAAGGACGACAACATCCTCGTGCCCTTCCGCACATGGCGGAACAACACGGCGGCGTATGCGGGCGACAGGCTCACCGAGCTCTTCGGCTATCACATTCCCGCACGCTGGTCGGTCGCCCATCTCTATCAGGCCATTCTCGACGGCGAACCGCACGTCATAAATATCGTGTTCCAGACGACGCTCGAGGGCTACGTCCACTGGCAACTCACGGGCAAGAAGGTCATCGGCATCGGCGAGGCGAGCGGCATGTTCCCCGTCGATCCCGCCACCAAGCGGTACAACGCAAAGATGCTCGCGCAGTTCAACGAGCTCGTCGGGGGCAAGGTTCCCTTCAAGGTGGAAGAGATCTTGCCCGAGATCCTCGTCGCCGGCGAGGAGGCGGGCACGCTGACGGCGGAGGGAGCCAAACTTCTCGACCCCGCGGGCAACCTGCGCCCCGGCATCCCGTTCTGTCCGCCCGAGGGCGACGCGGGCACCGGCATGGTCGCCACCAATTCCGTGAAGAAGCGCACGGGCAACGTCTCGGCGGGCACCTCG
>CANRFD010000169.1 GCA_947629845.1 uncultured Clostridia bacterium | reverse complement strand
GTCTTTGAGTTCCAGCGCGGCGTCGTTTTCAATGCCCCAAGCGCGATATTTATTATACCGTACGATTTCGTCAAAGTCAAGCATTCTTTCGTCGTAATGCGGAGAAATTTTTCCCTTCACCCAACCGAGGCCGGGATACATCGCGTATTCCCCTTCCACGACGGAGTCCGAGTACATCTCCTCGAACCAGCAAATGGCGCCCGCCGACAAGCCGCAGATAAATTTCCCGCCCTCGTAGGCCGTGCGGATGAGCTCCAAAAGTCCGCTCTCCCGCCAATGGCCGATCATGAACACGGTATCGCCGCCGCCGACGTAGATAAAGTCCGCCCGCGCGAACTTCGCCGCCATCTTTTCGCGATCCCACTCCCGCCCGACGGTCAGCGCGACGTCGGTCTTGATGTCGAAGATCCCCGTGTACACCTTGTGGAAGGTGTTGTAGTACGGCATGCAGTCGTGGCTGGCGGTGGGAACGAACAGCCCGCACGCCCGCCTGTCTCCGGCGATCTTTTTCGCCTCCTGTGCAATATACGCGTCGATCTTCAGGCGTTCGGGGTCGGTCTCGCGTCCCTTCGCCTGTCCGCCGCCGATGAGAAGCAGCCGTTTCATTCCGCCTTTGTCTCCTCTCTTTCTCCCTTCTTTTCGTCGGCCTCCTCGTCGTTCACGGAGATTCCCGCCGTCCTGTCGACGGGAACGGAGAAGATGACGCCGCCCGCGGGCGTCTTTGCGCCAACGCTGTCCGAGAGCGCCTCCATGATGGGAACGGTATTCTCCTTCTTGGTAAGGATCAGCAAGATCTCCTGCTCCTGCACGAGGGTGATGCCGATGAACTGCTGCGCCTTGTCGTTCTTCATGGACTGCGCGCGGATAATGGTGCCGCCGGCCGCGCCCGCCGCCCTCGCCGCGTCCATTGCCGCGTCCACAAAGTTTGCCGCCACGGCGACGACAATGAGATCGAATTTCCTATCGCTGCTCTTCATGATGATGCTCCAATCTGTTGTTTTGTTGGCCGCCGCGCCGGTAATGCCGTTCGCGACGATCTGTGAGATGCCCGTAAGCGGAATGGTGAAGGAGATCCCGCGCCCCGCAAGGTAAAGCAGCATCTCGCGGCGGATCTTCCGCATGATCTGCTCCTCGTCCGTCTCCGGGATGATGGACATCACGACCGTCTTTTCCGTCTCACCGATGCCGAGATAGTCGAGAAGCTGCGACCGCGCCGTCCCCATTCCGTCAAAGGTGTACGAGAGCGCAACCGAGCAATCGTCCATCACTTCCTTGAGTTTGAGTTCGTCCTTGCGGTTGACGATGCTGATCAAGAGCTTCGTGCGCGCGGGTGCATGCGGCCGCGGCGACGGCTTCTCAGGCTGTTTCTGCGGCGGCTTCACGACGGTGCGGAACATGGAAGCCACGCTCTTCGCCGCGCTTACAACGGTATTTTCCTTCTTTTTCTCCGTCCCGGCGGCAGGTTCTTTCTTCTTATCCGACATCAATCTACCTCGTATTGCAGAATTTTTTCTTCCACGGTAAGGAAGCGCCGCTTGATCTTGCCCGTCTTGTACTTATAGAGAATGCCGAGGATCTGGATAGAGATGAGCGGCGTGAGCGCGACGAACGCGACGCACCCGAAGGCGTCCGTCATGATGGCGGCCGAACCGCTCAACGTATTGCACGCGCCGATGGCGAGCGGGAGCACGAACGACGACACCATCGCGCCGCTTGCAACGCCGCCCGAGTCGAACGCGATGCCCGTAAAGAGCGGCGGCGTGAAGAAGGTCAGCGCGAGCGCGGCGATATATCCCGGCACGAGGATCCAAAAGAGATTGATCCCCGTGAGAATGCGCACCATGGCGAGCCCGAGGGAGATACACACGCCCGCGCACAGTCCCCTCTTCATGCTCTTGGCGCTGATGGCGCCCGCAGACATGCGCTCCACCTGCTTATTGAGCACGTGCACGGCGGGCTCCGCCGCGACGACGAAGTAGCCGATGATCATGCCGACGGGGATGAGAAGCCACCCGCCCCACAGATTGGCGAGCGCCTCGCCGATGCGCCTGCCGATGGGCATAAAGCCCGTATTCGCGCCCGTCAGAAAGAGGATGAGCCCCACCGACGTATACAAAAATCCGATGACGATCTTCACGAGCTGCCGCTTGCGGAAGGAGCGCGTAGAGAGCTGAAACAACAGGAAGAACACGACGATGGGCGCAATGGCGATGGCGACGTCCTGCGCGTGGTGCGCAAACCCGTGCGCGTATTCCACGAGCACGCCCCGCGTATTTTCGATCGCGGGCACGGGCATCGTCGTCTCGATGGCGTATTCGAGGTCGTTCACCTTGAAGATGATGCCGAGGATGAGAACGGCGACGATGGGGCCGACGCTCGAGAGCGCGACGAGGCCGAAGGAGTCGTCCCTGCCCCCTTTCCCTGCGCGCAGGCTCGCGACGCCGACGCCGAGCGACATGATGAACGGCACAGTCATGGGGCCCGTCGTGACGCCGCCCGAGTCGAACGCGACCGCCCAGAAGCTCTTATCCACAAAGATGCTCGCGATAAAAGCCCCCGCATAAAAGACGATGAGAAGAATGGAGAGGCGGATATGGAACACGATGCGGAG
>CANRFD010000168.1 GCA_947629845.1 uncultured Clostridia bacterium | reverse complement strand
GGATGCGCCCCTGCGACTCCGTCTCCGGCACCCGCTGCACGCGGTGAACGCCGCTCTCGTACTTCAGCCGCTTGTACGCCCCCTTGCCCGTCACGTTTACGACGGCCTCCTTCACGCCGCCGAGCTCCGTTTCCGAGAGGTCGACGACGTCCCATTTCAGGCGGTGTTTTTCGCAGTAGCCCATGTACATGCGGTATAGTTCGTACGCAAAGAGGGCGGCTTCCTCGCCGCCCGCGCCCGCCCGTATCTCGAGCGTGCAATTTCTTTCGTCGTTTTTATCCTTGGGAAGAAGCAGCGTTTTCAGCGTTTCCTCCAAACGGGAGAGCTTTTCCTTGCAGTCGTAGCCCTCTTGGGAGAACATCTCGCGCATCTCCCCCGTCTCGCGCTCCGCCTCGGCGAAGGCGTCCTTCATCTCCCGCTCCGTCCTCTCGTATTCGCGAAAGACGTTCACGACCTCCTCGAGTTCCGCACGCTCGCGGGAGAGGCGGGCATACGTCTCCATGTCGCCGAGCGCCGCGGGGTCGGCAAGGCGCAAGGAGAGCGCGTCGTAGCGCTCTGCGATCTCCTTCAACTTCCGCAACATATCAGAACACGATCTTCACGACGCGTTCCACGCCTGCAAGGTCCTTCACGACCATGGCGAAATCGCAGCGCGTCGTACTCTGGAATATTTTGATGATCTCCTGCGATTGGTTCTCGCCGCACTCCAAAATGAGCGTGCCGCCGCGGGCGATGTAGCGGCTGACCTTCGCGGCGATGCGGCGGTAAAAGTCCAGCCCGTCCTCTCCGCCGTCGAGGGCGAGGCGGGGTTCGAAGTCCCGCACGTCGGGGGAGAGCGTCTCGATCTCCGCGCTCTTGACGTAGGGCGGGTTGGCGGTGATGACGTTGAACCTGCCCCGCACGTTCTCGAAGAGATCGCTCTTGATAAAGTTGACGCTCGCCTTGTTGATGCGTGCGTTCTCGCGCGCCACGGCAAGGGCGTCCTCGGAAATATCCGTCGCCGTCACGCTCACGGCGCGATCCTTGGCGACTTCGCAAGCGAGCGCGACCGCGACCGCGCCGCTCCCCGTGCACAGATCGAGCACGCTGTCCCCTCCGCGCACCGTCGTCACGGCCTGCCGCACGAGCAGTTCGGTCTCGGGGCGGGGAATGAGCACCCGTTCGTCCACTTTGATGGAATATCCGTAAAAATTCGTGTCGCCGATGATGTACCACAGCGGCCTGCCCGTCAGCCGCTCTTCAAAGACGGGAATGATCTTGGCGCACTCTGCGCGGGTGATCACGCGGTCCTCGGAAAGCGCGCTCCGCGGGATGCCGAGCGCAAGGCTCACGATCCACTCCGCGTCGGAGGCGTCGATGTTCTTCTGCGCGAACGCCGCCTTCATCATGGGCAGAACTTTGGAGATCTTCGTCTCGGTGATAAAGGTCTTTTCGGGGGAATCGGGGTTTTCGTCCATATCTTTTGCCTTTTGGAACGCCATGATGGCGCATTCGATCATCGCGTCGGTGGGCTCGCGGGTCGTCAGCTTCTGCAAGAGATACCCGGGCGCCTTCAGCGGCAGCACGAGCACGGAATCGGTGTAGGAGAGCAGTTTCAGGATCTCGTAGGAGACCCCCGCCACGATGGGCAGAAGCAGCAGCCGCGCGAAGAAGGAGATGACGTTGCGCCAGATGCCCGCGATGCCCGCCCACGTATAGAGCATGGTAAGGGGCACGCCGGCGAGCGCAAAGACGAGAATGGAGATGAAGAGCACGATGAAGATGAAGGTCGTGCCGCACCTGTCGTGCAGGCGGGAGCACCCCTTCACGTTCTCCACGGTGAGCGGCAGCCCGTACTCGTAACAGTTGATGGTCTTGTGTTCGGCCCCGTGATATTGGTAGGTCTCGCGGAGCGACTTGAAGATGAGCGTAAAGAGAATATAGCCGATGAAAATGATGAGACGGAACCCGCCCTCGACGAGGTGGTACCACAGGCTGTAATACTCGTTCAACACGGGCGCCGCCGCGGCGATGAGCTCGGTCAGGTACAGCGGAAGGAAGAGAAAGAGCCCCAGGGCGAGGATGACGCCGATCGCCGTCGAGATCGTCGTCACGATCTCCCCGATACTCACCTTCCAGTGGTCGGCGACCCATTGGGAGAGCTTGGAGGGCTCCCCTTCCTCGACGACGGCGACTTCAGAACTTCTGAAAAGCGCGCGCATACCGTCCACGAGGGAGGTGACGAAGTTCACCACCCCGCGGATGAAGGGAAAGCGCGTCCATTTTTTGCGCTTCTCGGGAGGGGTCAGGCGCTTGGCTTCCAGCTGGATCTCTCCGTTGTCGTCACGCACAACGGTCGCCATGCCGCACTTTCCGCGCATCATGACGCCCTGTATGACGGCCTGCCCGCCGATGTAAGTCCGATTGATTTTCTTTTTCATCTTTCTCCCGGCCAAAAATTGCTGTCCCTTATTTGCTTCCCCTGTCCGTCCGGGGCATAGGGGTTCTCGCCCGCCGCGGTAAACCGCGTCATCCTGAGCCGAACTGCTGTACGAAGCCCGCGTTAGTCTATCCGCGAAGGATCCCGAAAAACGAAGTCCGCCCCACTTATGTTCTTGCCCCCTCTCGGGGGGGCAGGGGGGTGGGGCTCCGTCCTTATCCCCCCGTCCTTGGCTCCCCCTTCGAGGGGGAGCTGTCACGCAGTGACTGAAGGGGTGTCACACAAAATTACGTCAT
>CANRFD010000167.1 GCA_947629845.1 uncultured Clostridia bacterium | reverse complement strand
GCTCGGGCAGGTCGGGATTTTTTTTCTGCGGCATGATGGAGGAGCCCGTCGAGTATTCGTCGGGGATGTTCCAATAGCCGAATTCGTCGGAGGTGTAGAGGATGGTGTCCTCGCACAGCCGCGAGAGGTGCGCCATGGTGAGCGAGGCGCAGAACAGGTATTCCGCGACGAAGTCCCTGTCGGAGACGGCGTCGAGGGAGTTCTGCGAAATTTCGTCGAAGCCGAGCAGCCCGCGCGTGATCTCGCGGTCGATGGGGTAGGAGGTGCCGGCGAGGGCGGCGCTGCCGAGGGGCATCACGTTTAGCCGCGTGCGGCAGGCGGAAAAGCGGTCGAGGTCGCGCAGAAACATCTCGGAATAGGCGTTGAAGTACTGTGCGCAGTTGATGGGCTGCGCCTTCCGAAGATGGGTGAAGCCGGGCATGATGTAATGCACGCCCTCCTTCGCGCGGACGAGCAGCACTTCAATTAGCTCTTTGATCGCGTTTATCGCCGCGTTGCAGCTTCCCCGCACATAGAGGCGCATGTCGGTGGCGACTTGGTCGTTGCGGGAGCGCGCCGTGTGCAGTTTTTTGCCCACATCGCCGATGTCCTCCACGAGCTCGCCTTCGATGAAGGAGTGGATGTCCTCCGCGCCCGCGATGGGCATGCCCGCGGCGACGTTCCGCCGTATCTCTTTCAGCCCCTCGCAGATGCGCTCCGCCTCCTCCTTGGTGAGAACGCCGCATTCGCCGAGCATGGTCGCATGGGCGATGGAGGCGTCGAGGTCGACGTCGAAGAGCTTATTATCGAAGGTGAGCGATTGGTTGAAGGCGTCCGCGTCGGCGGAGAGGGCGGTATCGAACCTGCCCTGCCAGAGTTTATTCTTCATGAAAGCCTCTCGGGTTTTTCTCTTATAGTACACTTTTTCCGCGGAAAAAGCAAGCTAATTTGGGCGGATAACCCCCGCCCGCGGGAAAATTCGGTGCCCGCCGCAAAAAATACCCTATGCCGATAGGGGGAAGGGGCGAACGTGCCGCCGATCCGCGCCTTTTTCCCCGCCGAATTTCTTGACAATCTCCTCGGTTTTCTGTAAAATAAACATATGATTATTCTCGGGCTCGATCCCGGCTACGGGACAATAGGCTACGGCGTCATCGAAAAGGACGCGCGCGGCAACTGCCGTGCCGTCGATTACGGCGTCGTAAAGACGCCCGCAGGCGAAACGTTCCCCGTCCGCCTCTGCATTCTCGAGCAGGGCGTCAACGCCCTCTTCGATAAATTTCATCCCGAAGAGGCGGCGATGGAGGAACTGTTCTTCTCCAAGAACGTCACAACGGGCATCGCCGTCGCCCATGCGAGGGGGGTCATGATGCTCGCATGCAACAAGCGCTGCGGGAAGCTCTTCGAGTACACCCCCAACCAGATCAAGCAGGCGCTCACGGGCTACGGCGGCGCGGACAAGGGGCAGATGCAGCGCGTCGTCGCCTCCCACCTGCGGCTCAATTCCATCCCCCGCCCCGACGACGCGGCCGACGCCCTCGCGGTCGCCCTGTGCCATGCGTTCACCAGCCGCTTTTCGGGCATGTTCGGCGTCAAATAAAGCATTCAAACAGGAGTTTGCGACGATATGATAGGTTATCTCAAAGGCAGAGTAAAATATTCAGACCCCGACTACGTCCTCTTGGAAGTGAACGGCGTGGGGTACGAAGTGATCTGTTCGGGCGCGGCCTTTTCCCGTCTCTCAGGCCTGAAGGCGGGGGAAGAGGGGGAGGTGTTCACCTACCTGCAGGTCAAGGAGGACGGCGTCTCCCTCTTCGGGTTTGCCGACCCGCAGGAAAAGGCGCTCTTTCTCAAGCTCACCTCGGTGCAGGGCGTGGGCGCAAAGATGGCCATCGCCATTCTCTCGTCCATGCGCCCCTCCGAGGTCTCGGAGGCCATCGCCCTTGCCGACAGCAAGCGGCTCTCCGCGGTGAAGGGGGTCGGCAAAAAGACGGCGGAGCGCATCATTTTAGAGCTGCACGGCAAGATCTCGGCGGACGAGCTCCTCGGCGCGGAAAACGTCGGCGGAAAGGTCTCGGCGCCCCCGCCCTCCGCGGAGGAGGACGACGCCGTTGCGGCGCTCATGAACCTCGGCTTCACCAAGCAGGAGAGCGCACGCGCCGTCGAGCGAGCAAAGAACACGGGCGCAAGAACGGTCGAGGAGATCATCTCGGCCGCCCTCCGCGGCATGTGAGAGGGGCAGGGTACATCATCGGTTTAAGGAAACACGCATATGTTTGACGAAGAATATAACAGCGACATGCTGCTGTCCGGCACCAAAAACGAGTACGACTTGGAGGAGAACATCCTTCGCCCCAAGACGATGGACGAGTACGTCGGGCAGGACAAGATCAAGGAGAATCTGACCGTCTACATGAACGCGGCCAAGCAGCGCGGGGAAGCGCTCGACCACGTCCTTCTGTACGGCCCGCCCGGGCTGGGCAAGACGACGCTCGCCCACATCATCGCGAACACGATGGGCACGCAGATCAAGCTCACGTCGGGCCCCGCCATCGAGCGCTCGGGCGACCTCGCCGCCATTCTCACCAATCTCAACGAGGGGGACATCCTCTTCATCGACGAGATCCACCGTCTCAACCACGCGGTGGAGGAAATTCTGTACTCCGCCATGGAGGACTACGCCCTCGATATCATCGTGGGGAAGGGCCCCTCCGCGCGCAACATCCGGTTCTCCCTCAAACAGTTCACCCTCATCG
>CANRFD010000166.1 GCA_947629845.1 uncultured Clostridia bacterium | reverse complement strand
AACAGGACAAATCTGCCGTGCAACATGAGAACAACTCAAAAAACCAGCCGCCCCGTGTCAAAGAAAATCCGTCAGAGAGCAAATCTTCAAGGCACGGGGCTATGGCTCAAACGGACAGCCCTACTAAGCCGTCTGTCAGAGCAAAAATTGAGGAAATCAGGAAGGAACAGACAAATGAAAAGTCCGTTAAACCGCCTGTTCGTTCTCCTGAACATTCTACACCGCAAAACAGCAAAAAACGGAAATCTAAAAAGAAAGGAAAGTCAAGATGATATACTATCTGCACCGCTTGAAGGAGCCGCCTTAATCACAGGGCGGCTCTTTCAATAGCAATGAACCACTAAAAATTATGAAATGGAGGATTTATCAATGAGAACAAAATATTCTTTAAAATCTTTAGTGTCGGGAGTGCTTGCGGCTGTTATGATGATCGGAAATGCTCCGACCATAAGCGTACTTGCGGCGCAGTCAAGCAGCGATTATATTGATCCCGCCGACCATTGGACAACGACCGGGAACCGTGCGAACGAACTGGATGCAAATGCGACCGTGACTGAGGAAACGCAACATTGCGGCTATTGCGACAGAGATACGGAGATCGTCGTCCATCTCAAAGGCGGCGATCTGAACATAAACTATGCGGAACGCGTATTCATGACGGGTCCCGCGGAGATCGCCTTCACGGGCGTGACGGAAATCTGAAATCATTCACAGAGGTATGCATATGACAAAATACATCTTTGTTACGGGCGGTGTTGTCTCGGGGCTCGGGAAGGGCATTACGGCGGCGTCGTTGGGCAGGCTCCTCAAAATGAGGGGATATAAAGTGGCGTCCCAAAAACTCGATCCCTACATCAACATCGATCCCGGGACCATGAGTCCCTATCAACACGGAGAGGTGTTTGTCACGGAGGACGGTGCGGAGACCGACCTCGACCTCGGTCACTACGAACGGTTCATCGACGAGGATCTGAACAAATTCTCCAATCTCACGACGGGCAAGGTCTATTGGAACGTCCTGAACAAGGAGAGGGCGGGGGAATATCTCGGGCAGACGGTGCAGGTCATCCCCCACATCACCAACGAGATCAAGAGTTTTATCTATCAGGTGGGGAAGACGACGGGCGCCGACGTCGTCATCACCGAGATCGGCGGCACGACGGGCGACATCGAGAGCCAGCCCTTTTTGGAGGCCATCCGTCAGGTCGCACGCGAAGTCGGCCGCGAGAACTGCTGCTACATCCACGTCACGCTCGTTCCCTTCATTTCGGGTTCGGAAGAATTTAAGAGCAAGCCGACGCAGCACTCTGTCAAGGAGCTGCAGGGCATGGGCATCTTCCCCGACATCATCGTCGCCCGCGTCGATCGCCCCATGCCGGAGGACATCCGCGAGAAGATCGCCATGTTCTGCAATGTGGAGCCTGACTGCTGTATCGAAAATCTCACCGTCCCCGTCCTGTACGAGGCGCCGATGATGCTCGAGCGGGGCAACCTCTCGGCAACGGTGTGCAAAATTCTGCATTTGGAGCCCAAGACCATCGATCTTTCGGAGTGGGAAGATATGCTCCGCCGCATCCATGCGCGCAGCAAGACGGTGAAGATCGCCCTCGTCGGCAAGTACGTCCGCCTGCACGACGCCTATCTCTCCGTCGCCGAGGCGCTCGCCCACGGCGGCTACGAGACGGACGCCAACGTGGAGATCATGTGGGTGGACAGCGAGGCGCTCACCGAAAAGAACGTCGCCGCCACGCTCAGGGAGGCCAACGGCATTCTGGTGCCGGGCGGCTTCGGCGGCAGGGGCATCGAGGGCAAGATCCTCGCCTGCAAGTACGCCCGCGAGAAGAACATTCCCTACCTCGGGCTGTGCCTCGGCATGCACATCGCCGTCATCGAGTTCGCCCGCAACGTGCTCGGGTATAAAGACGCAAACTCCTCGGAATTTTTCCCCGAGGGTCAGCACTCCGTCATCGATCTCATGCCCGACCAGTACGGCGTGAAGATGGGGGGGACGATGCGCCTCGGCGCCTATCCCTGCAAGGTGATCGGCGAGCAGATGAAGGCGGCATACGGCGAAGAGCTCGTCCGCGAGCGCCATCGCCACCGCTTCGAATTTAACAACGACTATCGGGAGGCCTTCGAGGCGAAGGGCATGAAGATCGCGGGGACTTCCCCCGACGGTTCCCTCGTCGAGGCGGTGGAGTATCCCAAGAACGACTTTTTCATCGCCGTGCAGTTCCATCCCGAATTTAAGTCCCGCCCCAACAGCGCGCACCCGCTCTTCCGCGAGTTCGTGCGCCATGCGGTGGCGAATATGGAGAAGAAAAAGTGAAGATCAACGAAAATTTTCTCAAATTAAAGGAAAGCTATCTCTTCGCGACGGTGGGGAGAAAGACGGCGGCATACCGCGCCGCGCATCCCGAACGGGACGTCATCCGCCTCTCCATCGGCGACGTAACGCTGCCCCTCGCGCCCGTCGTCATCGAGGCGATGCATCGCGCCGTAGACGACATGTCGAGGAAGGAGACCTTCAAGGGCTACGGCCCCGACGCCACCTGCTACGGCTACGACGCCCTCCTCGATAGCATCCTTTCAAGTTATGCGCGGAAAGGGGTGCATCTCGAAAAGGGGGAAGTGTTCATCTCGGACGGCGCAAAATCCGACTGCGGGAATATCCTCGATATCTTCTCGGCGGAGAACACCGTGCTCATTCCCGATCCCGTCTATCCCGCCTACTTCGATGTCAACGTCATGGCGGGGCGCAACATCGTCT
>CANRFD010000165.1 GCA_947629845.1 uncultured Clostridia bacterium | reverse complement strand
TCCACGAGGCGCGCGATGCCCTGCAGGTTGCCGCTGCAGCCGCCGATGAACTTCACGTTGTGGATCCTGTTTTCTGCGTCTAAATCGAAGATGATCTGTTTGGAGCACGTCCCCCTTGTGGAATATGTTACCATACCTTCCTCCTTTTAATCGACGAGCGTTTCGTAGACGACGGAGTACAATTCCGAGGCCTTGTCCTCCCACTTCTTGTAGATGTTGTTCGCCGTTTTTTTGTCGGGAACGACAAATTTCAGTTCGAGCATGGGCTGGACGGGGGCAATGATCTTCAAAAACACGGTGTACGTGCCGTCTTTATTCTTGTAATAGTCGGACTTGCAGTCCTGCTTTGTGCGGAAGTGCGCGCTGTTGTTCTTGACGAATTTGGAAATTTCGCTGCGCGCGCTGCGCGGGATGTTGATGTAGAAATTGGCGAGCGCTTCCCGTCCCTCGGGCGTGATCGTATAGAGGGGATCGTCGCCCCCCGGGACTTCGCAAATAAACCCGTCGGAGAGCAGCTTGTGGATGAGCACCATGCAGTCCATATAATTGATCCAGTCGTTGGACGAGGTGCACATGTCGATGAGCGTGCGTTCCGAAAGGGGCGTCTCCATCTTATCGAATACGAAGAGGAGTATTAACTTGTTGACCGAAGTTTCGCCTTTTATCTGCATTCTCGTACTTCCATCGCGTCAGTGTATCAAACACAAAATAGCCGCTTGGGTGGAAGCGGCTCGTATGTTGTCTGCGGGAGCGCGAGGCGCTTATACCTTAAATTTATCGAGTTTGGCAAGGAGATCGGCGCAGTCGTCGTTATAGATCTCCACCGTGAGAGGCTTGGAGAGGTCGAGGCTGAAGATGCCGAGGATGGACTTCGCGTCGACGACGTATTTGCCGCTCCGCAGGATGATCTCGTATTCGCAGGCCTGCGTGATGGTGACAAATTCCTTTACGGTTTGGGCGACTTCGAGAGAGATTTGTACGGATTTCATAGTCATTTTCCTCCTGAACCCGATCGGGTATGCTCATTATACATAAATTTTATGATAAAATCAAGATATTTCCGAAAAAATTCTTTAATATTTTTTGCCTTTGTGCTATAATGGGGAAAACAAACGGGATTGCGAGGGGTTATGGAAATCAATTACGAACAGATCCAACGCTTTTTGCACGTCTGCGACGACCTCGTGGGCGGTACCTACCATACCGCGGATACGGAAATTTCCGACGCGCTGCGCGCCATTGCGGAGTCTAAGGAGCTCACCAACCTCTTCGGCGCGGTCACGGCGGGCTACGACTTCCCCGCCGCCAAACGCGCCTATCTGCGCGAGACGTCGGACGAGGCGAACGGCAGGGGAACGGCCTATCTTCCCGCCGCCCGCAACGAGATCCTCGCGTTCGTGTTCTGCCTCTTCGTGGAGATCGACGGGGGCGCGCTGCGGCTCAACGATTTTCTGCTGCGCTACTTCTATGTGGACGGCAGCTACACGGCGAGCTACGCCATCTTCGCCGACCGCATGATCCGCCCCTTCCGCGACATCGTGCGGGATTGCTATCCCGACTGCGGCAAGCGCGGCCAGCTCGAGCGGCTTTCCCGCAAGCGGGACGAATTGCTCGGCGAGATCGCGCAGAAGCTGACCGAGGAACGGGGGCGGGTGCTGCGGCTCTCCCTCCGCGACGAGGAACACGCCGACGCGGAGAAGCTCTTCCCCGCGCTCATCGCCGCCGCAGGCCGCCGCGACGTGGAGGGGCTCATCTCCCTTCTCGCGGGCTACCGCTATTTTCTCAAGTACATCAACGACAGAAGCGCAACGAGCGACGCCGTGTTCGCCCTCGCCGCCGAGCTCGAAAAACTATGAACCTGCGCGAAGAGACGGTGGAAAGGAAGTACGTCTACCGCGGAAAAATTCTCAATTTGCGGTGCGACGACGCCCGCCTTCCCGACGGAAAGCCGTGCAAGCGGGAGATCGTGGAACACTCCGGCGGGGCGGCCGTTCTGTGCGTGAAGGACGGGAAGATCGCCCTCGTCAGGCAGTTCCGCTACGCCTACGGGGAGGAGCTCTACGAGATTCCCGCGGGCAAGCTGAATGCGGGGGAGGACGCGATGCTCGCCGCCGCACGGGAGCTCGGCGAGGAGACGGGGCTGACCGCCGACGCCCTCGAACACATCATCACGCTCTACCCGAGCCCCGGGTACACCGACGAAAAGATCTACATCTATGAAGCAAAGGGCGTGCACGCGGGGAGGCAGCACCTCGACGAAGGGGAGTTCCTGCGCGTGGAATTTGTGCCCGTGGAAGACGTGAAGGCCATGATAAAGAGAGGGGAGATCCGCGACGCCAAGACGGTCGCCGCCGTGCTCTCGAGATGTTGAACCCCGCCCGCCGAAACTTCGGCGGGTATTTTTTTGCGCTTTTTTTTGGGGGCGCGGGGCAGGAGGACGTGATTTTGTGGCGGCGCGGGATATTCAGACCCGCTGTATAATTACGTCACCCTGTCCCGCGCGCACGTATTATGCCGTCGAAGCGCGGCACGAGGAGCGTAGCGACGAAGTAGCATAGTCGAAAGGTGTCCGCAGTATAATAAGGTCATGTTTCGACACGCCCGCCGCAAGGACAGCGGCGGGCGGCTCAACATGACGTGATTTTGTGGCGGGACGATAGATAAGGCGCTCCGCTCAACATGACGTGATTTTGTGGCGGGACGATAGATAAGGCGCTCCGCTCAACATGACGTGATTGTATGGGGCGGGTGGTGTCATTTCGAGCGGAGCGAAGCGGCGCACGAGCCGTAGGC
>CANRFD010000164.1 GCA_947629845.1 uncultured Clostridia bacterium | reverse complement strand
AATCACGCCCGCCTTATCCCCCGCCCGTCCCCCATTCCCACCCCCCGAGAAATTTTGCAAAAATTTTACATGCAATCTTGACAACCCCCCGCGCGCGTAGTATAATGAAGCTAACTTATTTTAGGGGGAAATTTTATGGGTTACTTGGTGTTGAGCGTTTTCACGCTGTTTCTCACGGTATTCGTGCTGATATTCTACTCCTACCTGTTCAGAAACACCGATCACGACGTCTCTTTCTTCCTTTCCGTCGGCATTATCTCGATCATCATGAACTTGTTCACGAATGCGGGCGGCATCTACGAGCTCGGGTTCCTCTATCTCGGCCTCGCAGTACTCTTCATTCCGCTGGGATTTGCGGTGGATGCGCAGGAAACCATCAAATTCTACACGTCCATCGGCCCTTGGTTCAAGAAGACGTTCACCAACACAAAGCTGTTGGGTTGGCAGATCGTCTCCTTCCTGTTCCCCGCGGGCGCCGCGCTGTACTTTGCATGGTACAAGGATGAAGACAAGCACGAGCTCGCCGTGGAATGCGGAAAGTGCGCGCTCTGGGGCGTCCTGTGCATCGCGGTCATCCTTTGGGCGATCCTCGGGCTTGTTCTTTGAGAGAACGAACAACTTCAGGCTGAAATTTCACAATGCCGCGGGACTTTTGTCCCGCGGCATCCTTTATTTTCCCACCCCATCCCCGCATTTTTTTGTTTTAGCCCCTCTCTTGGAGATAGCGTCCCTCGTCCCGAGGCTCCGCAGGAGCCGAGCGGATCTTTCCCGCCCAATCGAATTTGCTCCCCATCGGCTCCCCCGTTTGGGGGAGCTGTCACGCAGTGACTGAAGGGGTTCTCGCCTCCCGCAAAAACCGCCCGACAAAAAAGCGACAGGCCAACGCCCGCCGCTTGTGTTTTTTCTATCTTCTTTATGGCTAATCCCCTCCCCGCGCTCTGTGCGGGGAGGGGCGCTATGCGACGCCGAACCGCTGTACGGCGGCGCTTTGGCGCGAAGCAAACACGCTTTTGCGGCAGCGTTTTGGGCGGCAGGTGCCGCCGCAAAGCCCGTCGGCGGGGCTTTCCCATTTCGTCCAACCGCAGCAAAAATCTGCAAACCCTTTACGCGATCATGCTCTTCCAGATTCTCTCAAAGCGTTCCTCGGACTGCATCAGCTCGTTCGCGAGCGCCTTGATGTCCTCGTCGGCCTCGTCGTCGCTCATCTCGCCGAGGGTGGTTTTCAGCGACGTGATCCCCATCACGGTGCCGCGCACCATCATGTCGGCGATGTGCGCGCGGGAGTCGTCGGTCATCGTGCTCATCTTGATGCTCGACCACATCATGGCCTTTTTGATGGGGCCGGGATCCTTGAGTTCGATATTCTTATCGCGTGCCAAAATGGCGGCGCGGCCGCAGAGGCGTTCGTACTCCTCGTGCTGGCGCATCAGCTCTTCGCGGAGCTCGCCGTCCTCCGTTTCGGGCAGAATATCCGCGATCGACTGGATCGCAAGTTGGCAGTTGCGGTGCACTTCCGCAAGCACTTCTTCACTTTTTTTGACTTCCATAAGCATCTCCTTTGCATACAGTGTGAGAATTTTTGCGAAAAGTATGCGCACGCCCCATAAAACCGCTTGACTTTTCCCCCCTGTTATGGTAAATTGAACAACGAACCGTTAAGGACGGGCCATCAAGCATTTCCCTCGGGGAAATCGCCTATGCAACTTACGAGATCCTATTAAGGAGGTAACAGCATGTACGCAATTATCGACAACGGCGGCAAGCAGTACAAGGTTTCCGTGGGCGACATCGTGAAAGTGGAGAAACTGGACGCCGACATCGGCACGGAGGTCTCCTTCAAAGCGGTCATGATCGCCGAGGGGGAAACGGTAAAAACGGGCAGCGAAGTCGCTTCGGCTACGGTCAAGGCAACCGTTCTTGCGCAGGATAAGTACAAGAAGATCATCGTCTTTAAGTACAAGTCAAAGAAGAACGAGCGCAGAAAGCACGGCCACCGCCAGCCCTATACCGCGGTCAAGATCGAGAAGATCGACCTGTAACCGCATGGCGCACGGCATGCGCCGAAAATAAAAATAAGGAGAAAACAATATGATCTTTATTCGTTTGTTCGCTCATAAAAAGGGTACCGGTTCCTCCCACAACGGCAGAGACAGCGAGGCGAAACGCCTCGGCGTCAAGCGTCAGGACGGGCAGCAAGTGCTCGCGGGCAGCATTTTGGTGCGCCAGCGCGGAACCAAGATCCACCCCGGGAACAACGTCGGCATCGGCGGGGACGATACGCTCTTCGCCCTGAAGGACGGCGTGGTGAAGTATGAGCGCAAGGGGAAGGACAAGAAGCAAGTCAGCGTCTATTAAGGCGAAACGGCACGGAACGCTCCTCGCTCCCGCGCCCGAAAAATCAAAGCTAAAACCGCCTCTCGGCGGTTTTTTCTTATTGCGCCCCCTCGCTCCCCCTTTTGGGGCGCCGCAGGCGTGCCTTGTGCAGAAGTACCCGCGCAGCGGGGGATATGGGTTCTCACCAACCCCTTCAGTCACTGCGTGACAGCTCCCCCAAACGGGGGAGCCAAGCACCCCTCCTTGGGAGGGGGTGTCCCATAGGGACGGGGGGGGGTGGGGCGTTCTCCTCATTCCGAGGCTCCGAAGGAGCCGAGAGAATCTTCCCCTATCCCCCGCCCCGCCATACAAAATGTCATGTCGAGCGTAGTCGAGACATCTCCACCTTATTTTGAGATTTCTCCACGCGCCGCTTACGCGGCTTGGTCGAAATGACAAGAACCCCGCCCCCCCCGCCCTAAAA
>CANRFD010000163.1 GCA_947629845.1 uncultured Clostridia bacterium | reverse complement strand
TGGTGTTCGCAGGCGAACTTCGCCTCCTCGACGGGAACAAACTTCTTGGCATGGCAGACGGGGCACTCCGTCACGTCATCTGCGACGATCTCGCCGCAAATTGCACATCTTTTCATAATATTTATCTCCTTTTTGAAAATCTTATCCGAATTATATCACAAACGGGTGCGGCTTTCAAGCGCTTTTCAAAAATTCGCAAGAATTTTTCCCAGCTCCTCGGGAGAACTTGCAAACGCGTTCGCCCCCGCCGCCGCGAGCTGCCCCCGCGTGCGGTAGCCCCACAGCGCGGAAACGCACCCCATTCCCGCATTTTTGGCCGTGAGAACGTCCGCCTCGCCGTCCCCGACGAACACGCACTCCCCCACCGCCACGCGGAGCGTCAGGGCGCAATAGCGTGCGAGCGCGGGGTCGGGCTTGCAGGGGAAATTCCCGCTGTCGCCGCCCACATAGTCGAAAATCCCGGGGTAGAACTTGGCGACCGACGTCCTCGCCGCGCCCTGCGGCTTGTTGGTGACGACGGCGAGCTTGACGCCGCGCCCCTTCAGCCCCTCCAACAGCTCGCGCATGCCCCCGTAGGGCTGCGTGCGCGCATGGCTGCTCGCGCCGTAGATCTTGCAGAACTCCGCATACACCGCATCGGCGTTTTCCGCACCCGCGGGGAGCGCCCTCTGCACGAGTTTTGCGGCCCCATCCCCCACAAACGTGCGCACCTGCGCAAGCGTGCATGCGGGATATCCGTAGGCGGAGAGCGCCTCGTTGAGCGAAAAGGCGATGTCGGGCAGCGTATCGAGAATGGTGCCGTCGAGGTCGAAAAATACCGCCCGCATCACATCTTCTCCGGAACGCCGATCCCGAGCAGCCCCAGCCCCCGCTTCAGGCAGGCGGCCGTCGCCTCCGTCAAAAACACCCGCATCGCGCGTGCGTCGTCGGATTCCGCCTGTGCGATCTTGCAGTCGAGGTAGAATTTGTTGAACACCTGCGCCGTGTCCACGCACCAGCGGGCGACCGTGCTCGGCTCGTACCCCTTCGCCGCCGCGCGAACGGCAGACGGGAAGGCGGAGAGCGACTTCACAAGTTCGAGCTCCCTGTCGTTGGGCTCCACGGCGAACATGTCCCCGCGGGGCAGCGCCGCCGCCTTTTCGAGAACGGAAGCGCACCTCGCGCAGGTGTACTGCACATACACGCTGGTCTCGCCGTCGAAATTGAGCGCCTTGTCGTAGGAAAACACGATGTCCTTGATCTTATTGTTGTAGAGCGCGCCGAAGATGACCGCTCCCACGCCCACCTTTTCGGCGACGTCCTCCTTGTCGGCGAGGTCGGGATTTTTCTCCTCGAGCACCTTGGCGGCCTTCTCCACGCAGCGGTTGATGACGTCCTCCAGCCACACGACCTTGCCCTTGCGGGTAGACATGGCGCCGTCCTCCAGCGAGACCATGCCGTAGGCGACGTGCACCATGTCCTTCGCCCAGTCCTCGCCCATGAGCTCGATCACCTTGAAGAGCTGCCTGAAATGCAGATTTTGCTGATACGCGACGACGTAGAGGCACTTGTCGAAGTTGTACGTCTTTTTGCGGTAGAACGCGGCGGCGAGGTCGCGCGTCGCATAGAGCGAGGCCCCGTCCGAGCGCAGCACGATGAAGGGCGGCATATCGTACGCCTCGAGGTCGACGACCTGCGCCCCGCGGCTCTCCACGAGCAGCCCCTTTTCCTTGAGCTCGTCGATGACGGGCTGCATCTTGTCGATGTAGAAGCGTTCCCCCGCATAGCTGTCGAAGGAAACATGCAACCTGTCGTAGATTTTCCCGACGTACTCCAACGTCAGCGACTTGAACCACTCGAACAGGCGGTTGGCCTCCTCGTCCCCGCTCTCGATGAGACGGAAGTTCTCCCGCGCCTCCTCCTCCATCTCCTCGGTGGCCTCGCTGTTGAAGCGCACGTAGAGGTCGTTGACGGCGTGGATGCCCCCCTTCTCCACCTCTTCCCTGACGCCCCACCGCTTGTAGGCGGAGATGAGCTTGCCGAACTGCGTGCCGTAGTCGCCGAGGTGGTTGATGCCGACGACGCGATAGCCCAAATATTTGAAGATGCGGTAGAGCGCGCCCCCCAGCACCGTCGTCGAGAGGTGGCCGATGTGGAAGGGCTTTGCGATGTTCACCGAGGAATAGTCGATGCAGACCGTCTTTCCTCTGCCCTCGTCGGAGGCGCCGTAGGGAAGGCCGCCGGAGATGTCGCCCTCCATAAATTCGGAAGCGAACCCGGCAAAGAGGGCGCGGCGGTCGAGCTTGAAGTTGAGATAGCCCCCCGCCGCGGCAGCCGAGGCGACGACGCCGTCGGGCACGAACTTTTCGGCGAGCTCCTGCGCGATGACGGCAGGCGGCTTCCGCATGAGTTTTGCAAGTTTGAAACAGGGCAGCGCATAGTCTCCCATGGAGGGATCGGGCGGGACGGCGATGATCTCCGCGAGTTCCTCCGCCGTGACGCCCTCTGCCGCAATGCGCTCCGCAATATACGCTCTGTGATCCATAGTCACTCCTTAACTTTCTCTATTATATAACTTTTTGGCGCAACGGGCAAGTCATTCGGTTGTCAAATATGTAATTTTATGATAGAATAGCGCTGTTCATCAAAGGAGCAAAGTATGAAATTAGGTGTCGTGGGACTTCCCAACGTAGGCAAATCCACCCTCTTCAACGCCATCACGCAGGCAGGTGCGGAGGCGGCAAACTATCCGTTCTGCACCATCGAGCCCAACGTGGGCGTCGTCGCCGTGCCGGACGAGCGGCTGCAAAAGCTCGCCGCCCTGTACAG
>CANRFD010000162.1 GCA_947629845.1 uncultured Clostridia bacterium | reverse complement strand
CCCCGCGGGCAGCGGAAAGTCCACCATCGCCAAGCGGCTTGCCGCCGACTATCACATTCTCTATCTCGACACGGGCGCAATGTACCGCGCCGTGGCGCTCTACGCCCTTCAGTCGGGGGCGGATGTGGAGGATGAAGCGGCCATCGTCGATCTCATGCGTACGCTGCGGCTGGACGTCGAGTACGAAAACGGCGTGCAAAAGACGCTGCTCGGCGGAAAAGACGTCTCCGAGGACATCCGCAAGCCGGCAGTTTCCATGGCGTCGTCCACCGTCTCCAAGTATGCGGGCGTGCGCATGCGCCTCGTAGAGAAGCAGCGCGAGATCGCAAACAGGATGAGCTGCGTCCTCGACGGAAGGGACATCGGCACGTTCGTCCTGCCCGAGGCGGATTTCAAATTTTATCTCACGGCGAGCCCCGACGTCCGCGCAAAACGCCGCTACGACGAGCTCGTCGCCAAGGGCAACGAAGTGGACTTCGAAGAGCTCAAGCGGGAGATCGTCCGTCGCGACGAGCAGGATATGAACAGAAAGATCGCGCCTTTGAAATTGGCGGAGGACGCCGTGCTCATCGATACCTCGGAGATGACCGTCGACCAAGTCCTCGCCGCGGTCAAACAAAAAATGCAGGAGAAAATCTGATGCCGGAAAGTGAGATCTCGCCCGCCCCGCCCGCAAAACCGACGCGCAAGGAGCGTCGGGCGGCAAAAAAGGCGGAAAGAAAGGCGAAAAAACGCGCCGCACGCGCAGAACTCAATAAAAAAGTCAAGCTCTTTCCCGCGAACAGGAAGGGGAAGCACGTCATGCACTTTCTCAATTTGCTGCGCGTCGTGCTCTATCCCATCTATTTTTCCATCTATCCCGCCCGCCTTCTCGGGAATAAAAAGGTCGGCAAGGGCGCATATATCTACTACGGCAACCATTACTGCATCTGGGACATCTTCTATCCCGCCCGCACGACGTGGGAGGGGATCCACTACCTTGCGAAGCAGTCCATTCTCGAAGCCCCCGTGCTCGCGCGGTGGGGCAGCCGCATCGGCGCCATCGGGGTCATGCGCGACGGTTCGGATATCCGCACAGTCATGGAGTCGATCAAGATCCTGAAGAACGGGGAAAAGATCTCCATGTTCCCCGAGGGCACGCGCAACAAGACGGAGGGCGACGAATTTCTCCCGTTCCACGGCGGAGCCGCGCTCCTCGCCATCAAGACAAAGACGCCCTTCATTCCCTTCGTCATCTGCGACCGTCCCAAGCCCTTCCACATCACGCACGTCGTGTTCGGGGAACCCATGGAGCTCAGCGAGTACTACGACCGCAAGCTCACCCCGGAGGAATACGCCGCCGCGGACGAAAAACTCAAGGAACGCCTGTACGAGCTCCGCGCGGAGTACCGTGCGCAGCGCGCCGCCAAGAAAAAGACCAAGAAAAAGGCCGAAAAAAAGCAGGGAAAGGAGAGTTAGGTGCGGGTCATCGTCGCCGAAAACTGCGGATTTTGCAGAGGGGTGCGGCGCGCCGTCGATACGGCGCTGTCCGTCCCGCCCGAAAATACATATGTGCTCGGCGAGCTCATCCACAACGAGGAGGTCGTCCGCAGGATCGCGGAGCGCGGCATCGTCACCGTGCATTCCCCCGCGGAAGTCCCGAACGGCGCCCGTCTCATCATCCGCTCGCACGGCGTGGGGAAGGCGGTCTACGAGGAATGCAGCTGCCGCGGGATCGCCGTCGTCGACTGCACCTGTCCCTACGTCGTCCGCACACAGAAGATCGTCTCGGCGGCATATTCGGCGGGAAAGGTCATCGTCATCGCGGGTCAGAAGACGCATCCGGAGGTCGAAGGTCTTGCGGGCTGGTGCAACGGGGAAGCGCACGTCGTCGCCTCGGAGGACGAAGATCTCACCGTTTTCGCGGGCAAAGAAGTGGTTTTGGTCTCCCAAACCACCTTTTCGGAGCAAAAATTCTCGAAAATTGTACAAAATCTTCAAAAAGTAAGCCCCAAAACAGTTGAGATTTTTAAGACAATTTGTTATACTACTATTTGCAGGCAGAAGGAAGCGGCGCGTCTGTCCGATGTATGCGATGCCGTCGTAGTGGTCGGCGGAACAAACAGCAGCAACACGGAGAAACTGTATGAGATCGCGTCGGCAAGGGTCAAACGGGTCATCCGGGTGGCGCGCACCGGCGATTTCGAATATGAAAAAATCAAAAATTTTGAAAGGGTCGGCGTCATAGCGGGGGCGAGCACTCCCGATTGGCTGACTCAGGAGGTTCTTTCAAAGATGGCAGAAAACAACGCGGAAGTACAGGAGACGGCAAACGCCGTCGAAGAAACGGTTGCGGCGGAAGAGACCGCGCCCGTAGCGGCAGAAGAGGCCGTTGCCCCCGAGGAGCCCGCAGCTCCTGCAGCGGAGGAGGCGGCAGCGCCCGCAGCGGAAGAGGCGGAAGAGGCCGCGGCGGAAGCGCCTGCGGCGCCCGAGGCGCACAAGTCGGCCATGGAGCAATTCATGGCGGCCGGCGAAAAGCAACCGTACAGAAAGGGTTCGGTGATCAAAGTCACTATCGTGCATGCCGACGACGAAAAGATCTTCGTCTCGGGCGACGGCAAGGTAGAGAACGTCATCGAGAAGCAAGACCTTGATTGCGAGGAGTACAGCCGCGAAGCATACAAGGCGAGGATCGGCGAGGAGATCGAAGTGATGGTCACGGAGGTCAAACCCAAGGTCGTTCTCTCGGAAAAAGCAATGCGCGAGATCAAAGAGGAGCAGGCGCATCTTGCCGAGCTCGAAGCGGGGAAGGAGTTCTCCGTCACCTGCACGGGCTTCAACAAGGGCGGC
>CANRFD010000161.1 GCA_947629845.1 uncultured Clostridia bacterium | reverse complement strand
AGGGGCATATGCTCGTGACCGCATTTCACCCCGAACTCACCGATGATTTGCGCCTACACGCATATTTTCTCGATATGATCCGGGGGCGCATATGAACGCAGTCAATTACGACAGGGTGATGCAGGAGATGCTCGCGGCGGCGGAGGGCAAGACCCTTCTCCTCCACAGTTGCTGTGCGCCCTGTTCTTCGTATTGCCTCGAAGAGGTGGCAAAGCGGGTCAAGACGACGGTTTTCTACTACAATCCCAACCTCGACAGCGCGGAGGAGTACGCCCGCCGCAAGGGCGAACAGCTGCGCTTTTTGCGGGAGACGGGGCTGGCGGATCTTCTCGATTGCGACTACTCGCCCGAGCAGTTTGCCGAGGCCGCCCGCGGCTACGAGGGGGAGAAGGAGGGCGGCGCCCGCTGCACGCGGTGCTTTGAACTTCGCCTTGCGCGGACGGCGCAGGAGGCCAAGGCGCGCGGGTACGATTTTTTTGCGACGACGCTGACGCTCTCGCCCTTAAAGGACGCAAAACGCATAAACGCTATCGGTTTTCGCCTGCAGGAGCGCGAGGGGATCGCGTACCTCCCAAGCGATTTCAAGAAGCGGGGCGGGTATTTGCGCTCGGTGGAGCTCTCCAAAGAGCACGGCCTGTACCGCCAGAATTACTGCGGCTGCATCTATTCGAAAAACGCTTCCCGTTAGCGGGAAGCGTTGCTTTTACATCTGTTTGCCCGTGAGAAGATTTCTGCCGAATTTCTCCCGCGGGAGGGGAGCGCCGCTCCCGATCGCATCGTAAAATTGCTCCATGAGCGCGGCCGCGGCGTCTGCGGCGAGCGCAAACAGCTCCTGCGCCGTGTGCGCCTTTCCGCCCGAGAGCGCGTAAAAATCTTCGCCGCCGAGCTCGGAGGGGTCGCATTCGTCGCGCAGGTAGAGGCGGGGGGCGAAGGGCTTGAGATAGCGGAAATGCCGCCTGTGGAAGTGTTTTTGGTACCACGCGAAGAAGCGCAGCCCGCGCTTGAACGCGCCCTTCGTCACGGGGCGGCGGCCGAGCTTTTTTGCCGCCTCCGCAATATAGGGAAACAGCACGCCCTCGCGGGCGATTTTTTTGCAGTCAAAGGGGAATTTGTAGTTGTACGCGCTCATATCCCGCAGCGTTTTTAGAAAAACGACGTCCCAATCGTTCTCCATCTGCTGGTGGAACCGCTTGTGCGCCCCCGTCTTTTCGAGATAGGCGTACACAAAGGGGTGAAAGGCGACGTCGGCCTCCACATGCGTGCAGAACCCGAGGGCGTAGGCGCGGCACTTTACAAGGTCGTCGCCCGTGCGCGTTTTCAGCCCGCCGAGAAGGGCGGAAAACCACTCGCAGAGCTGCTTTCTGTGCAGCGTTTTTCCGAAATTGTACTCCCGCCTGCCCAGCGGCTTGTAGAAGAAAAAGACGTCGGGTCCCTGCGCGCCGAGGTAGTAATAGTCGGGCGCGGCGGAAACGGCGCTTTGCAGCGCCTCCGGGAGTTTTTTTGCGGCTTCCGCGGCAATGAGTTCGTGGGTGATGCTCGAGGGCATAGTTACCTCCGCACAGAGTATGGTTTAATTGGGGCGGGAATAATCGCGCGCGCCGAAGATCGCGGTGCCGAGGCGGATCATGTTCGCCCCGCGGGAGAGGCACAGCCGCCAATCGCCGCTCATCCCCATGGAGAGAAACGCGATATTTCCGTCCCCATCCCGCGCTTTTTCGTAGAGCGCGCGCATTTCGTCGCACAGCGATGTGAGAAGTTCGGCGTCGTTGGAGAGGGGAAGCATCGCCATAAAACCGCGCACGCGCAGCCCCTGCATTTCGCGGCAGCGGGCGTACGCCGCGTACCCTTCCCCGAGGGGGAACCCGCCCTTCGACTCCTCGCAGCCGATGTTGATCTGAATGAGAATGTCCTGCGTGACGCCCGATAACGCGCAGCGTTTTGCGATTTCCGCCGCAAGCTCGTCGCGGTCGACGGAGTGGATGAGATGGGTCTTTCCCACCAGATACTTCACCTTATTGGTCTGCAGGTGGCCGATAAAGTGCCGCCTCCCGCCCTGTACGGCGTCGTACTTCTCGCGAAATTCCTGAACTTTGTTCTCGCCGATGTCGGCAATGCCCGCACGGATGGCCTCGTTGATCTCCTCGGGCGTGCGCGTCTTGGTCGCGGCGACGAGGGTGACTTTCTCGCCGAAGCAGTTGCCCGCGGCGAGCTCTCCGAGCAGCGTTTTTACGTTTTCCGTTATCATATCCGCTCCGCGGCGGCCTCTTCTGCCGCCCAAAACGCACAGCGTTTGCGCTGTTTTGCGTCAATACTGTTTCAGACGGCGCTTGATGGAATTGATGCCCCGCCGCGCCGCCTGCACGGAGGAGCCGCCGACGGAATTTCTGCCCTCTGCCGAGGCGCGCGTCGTCACGGCGGAAAGCACGTCCTCTTCGAACACGGGGCTCGCCGTCCTGAACTCTTCGAGGGTGAGCGCGGTGAACGTCTTGCCCTGCTCGATGCAGTAGCGCACGAGCTTGCCCGTAACGGCGTGGGCGTCGCGGAAGGGCACCCCGCGCTTTGCGAGGTAGTCGGCGATGTCGGTCGCGGTGGAAAATCCCCCGCCCGCCGCGTCGAACATGGCGTTGACGTTGAGCGTGATCTTCTTCATGAGCCGCGCGTAGATGCCGACGCATTGCAGAAGCGTCGTCTCCGCGTCGAAAAATCCCTCCTTGTCCTCCTGCAAGTCCTTGTTATAGGCGAGCGGCAGCCCCTTGATCACGGTGAGGATGGAGACGAGTTCGCCGTACACCCGCCCCGTCTTGCCGCGCACGAGCTCGGGCAGGTCGGGGTTTTTCTTCTGCGGCATGATGGAGGAGCC
>CANRFD010000160.1 GCA_947629845.1 uncultured Clostridia bacterium | reverse complement strand
AAGCGCGGCGGGCAGGTGTGGATCGACATCTTCCCCCACAAGCCCATCACGCGTCACCCCGCCGAAGCCCGTATGGGCTCGGGCAAGGGCGGCGTCGAGTTCTGGGTCGCCGTCGTCAAGCCGGGCAGGGTGCTGTTCGAAATGGCGGGCGTCCCCGAGGACGTCGCGCGGGAGGCAATGCGTCTTGCGGCGCACAAGCTCCCCATGAAGTGCAGATTTGTCAAGAAAGAGGCGGAAGTCCCCGCCGAAAAAACTTCGGAAGGCGGTGAAGTCTGATGAAAAGCAACGAATATAAGGGCATGACCGACATCGAGCTCGATAAGAAGCTCAAGGATCTCAAGAGCGAGCTGTTCAATCTTCGGTTCCGCCACGCAAGCGGACAGTTGGAAAATCCCGTTTCCATCAGATTGTGCAAGCGCGACATCGCACGGGTGAACACGGAACTCCGTGCACGCCGGGCGAAGTGAGGAGGCCGCAAATGGAAAGAAATTTGAGAAAAGAAAGAGTCGGCATCGTAGTTTCCGACAAAATGGACAAGACGGTCGTCGTCGCCGTCACGGAAAAGCGCAAGCACCCCGTGTACAAGAAGACGATCACGCGCACCAACCGCTTCAAGGCGCACGACGAGAACAACGAGTGCGGCGTTGGCGACACCGTCCGCATCGTCGAGACGCGGAAGCTGTCGAAAGACAAGAACTGGCGCGTTGCCGAGATCGTCGAAAAGGCGAAGTAACCGGGGAGGCAGAGAAAGAATTATGATACAACCTCAAACGAGATTGAAAGTAGCCGACAATTCGGGCGCAAAAGAGATCATGTGCATCCGCGTTCTCGGCGGAAGTTTCAGAAGAACGGGGAACATCGGCGACGTCATCGTGGCGTCCGTCAAGACTGCGACCCCCGGCGGCGCGGTGAAGAAGGGCGAAGTCGTAAAGGCGGTCATCGTGAGAAGCGCAAAGGGCATCCGCCGTCCCGACGGCAGCTACATCCGCTTCGACGACAACGCGGCCGTCATCATCGACGCGCAGAAACAGCCCAAGGGCACGCGTATCTTTGGGCCCATCGCAAGAGAGCTCCGTGAGAAGGATTACATGCGTATCATCTCGCTTGCTCCCGAGGTTCTGTAAGGAGGCGACGGAATGAACATCAAGGTAAACGACAATGTGCTCGTCATCACGGGCAAATATAAGGGAAACCGGGGCAAGGTGTTAAAGACCATCCCGGGCGACAACAAGGTCATCGTCGAGGGCGTGAACATCGTTCACAAGCACGAGAAGGCGAGGAAGGCGAACGAGACAAGCCGCATCATCACGGAGGAAGCGCCCATCGACGCCTCCAACGTCATGGTCATTTGCCCCGGGTGCAACAAGCCGACGCGCGTGTACCGCAAGATCGACGAGCAGACGAAGAAGTACTACCGCTATCACGGCGGCGTCAACGGGTGCCAGGCCTCGCTCGACAAGGCATTCGTGAAGGCGGCCAAGAAGGCAGCCGAAGCCGCAGCCGCGAAGGAAGAAGCTCCGAAGAAGCGCACGAGAAAGCGCAGCCAGAAGGCGGAAGCCGCAGCCGCGGACGAAACGCAGGAGTAATGGGGCGGAGGAGAAAAAATGGCAGATAAGAAATCGAACAAGCAAGTCGCCGCTCCCGCGGCACCCACCGGCCCGAGCAGGGTCAGAGTGCAGTACGAGCAGGAAGTCGTGCCCTATCTCATCAAAAAATTCGGGTACACTTCGGTCATGCAGGTGCCCAAGATCGAGAAGATCGTCGTCAACACCGGCCTCGGCGACATCAAGGATAACCAAAAATCCATGCAGACGGTGGAAAAGGAACTCGCCCTGATCACGGGGCAGAAGCCCATCTACCGCAAGGCGACGAAGTCGGTCGCAAACTTCAAACTCCGCGAGGGCATGAACATCGGTCTCAAGGTGACGCTCCGCGGCAGGAAGATGTACGACTTCTACGATAAGCTCGTCTCCATCGCGCTTCCGCGCGTGCGTGACTTCCGCGGCGTCTCCGATAAGGCGTTCGACGGCAGGGGCAACTACGCGCTGGGGCTCAAGGAGCAGCTCATCTTCCCCGAGATCACATACGATCAGGTGGAGAAGATCCGCGGTATGGACGTGTGCATCGTCACCACGGCAAAGACGGACGAGGAAGCGAGAGAACTGCTCCGCGCCCTCGGAATGCCTTTCAAGAAGTGAGGAAGAAGATATGGCAAAGAAATCAATGATCAATAAACAGCAGAGAGAGCCCAAGTTCTCGACGCGCGCCTATACCCGCTGCTCCATCTGCGGGCGTCCGCACGCAGTGCTCCGGAAGTACGGCGTCTGCCGTATCTGCTTCCGCAACCTCGCGTACAAGGGTCAGATCCCCGGCGTGAAAAAGTCGAGCTGGTAAGGAGGCAAGAGATGACAGATCCTATTGCAGATATGCTCACAAGAATCAGAAATGCGCTCGCAGTCAGAAAGGAGACGGTGGAGATCCCCGCTTCCAACATGAAGAAGGCGATCGCGTCCATCCTCCTTGCCGAGGGTTACGTCAAAGACGTCAAGGTGGAGGAGGAAGGCTACAACGGCAAGATCGTCATTACGCTCAAGTATACGGCGGAAGGCAAGTCGGTCATCGGCGGGTTGCAGCGCGTCTCCAAGCCCGGCCTGCGCACCTACAGCGGCGCACAGAAGATGCCCAAGGTGCTCGGCGGCTTCGGCATCGCCATCGTCTCCACCAACAAGGGCATCATGACGGATAAGCAGGCAAAGGCGCAGAACGTCGGCGGCGAAGTGCTCTGCTACATCTATTAAGGAGGCAAAACTATGTCGAGGATCGGTAAGAAAATTATTGCTGTTCCCGCGGGAGTCTCCGTGGATTTCACAGAGGGCGTCGTCACCGTAAAGCGCCCCAAG
>CANRFD010000159.1 GCA_947629845.1 uncultured Clostridia bacterium | reverse complement strand
AAGGGCAGCGGCGGCTACTTCGTCGCTACGCTCCTCGTGCCGCGCTTCGACGGCATAATATGTGCGCGCGGGGCAGGGTGACGTAATTGTACTGCGTGGCACCCCCCAACAAAAACAAGGAGAACAAAGATGAAAAAAGTCAAGATCTTTCTTGCTTCGTCGATCACCGACCTGAAAATCGACCGCCTCGAGGTGGGGGATTTCATCCGCCAGCTCAACGAGATCTATTTCGACCGCGGCGTGCAGTTTTTCCTCTGCAAGTGCGAGGACTACGACAACGCCATCTCCGCCGCGGGCAAGCAGGCGGAGTACGACCGCGAGATCTGCGACAGCGAGCTCTGCTTTTTCCTCTTCTTCAAGAAGGTGGGCGACTACACCCGCCACGAGTTCGAAATCGCGCTTGACGCCTTCAAAGCCGCCCAAAAGCCCAAGATCGTCACCTATTTCAAATATATTGAATCCCCCGACGAGGCGCAGGGCGAAGTCAAGGCCTTCATGCAGATGCTCGACGGCGAGCTGCGGCATTACTACAATATCTATCAAAATATCGATACCCTGAAGCTCGGCATACTCATGCAGATCAAGCTCATGGGGCTGGATACCGAGGAGCCCAAGGTGGAGAACGGCAAGGTGGTGTTCGGCGGGCAGACCGTCGCCGATACGTCCGCCCTCCCCATCTTCACGGGGAACGCCTCCCTCGGTTCGCTCAAAGAAAAATACAGCACGCTCACCCAAAAGTACTACGAATTGCGCGAGAAGTTGGCGGAAAATTTGGAGGACGAGGCCGCGGAGGCGGAATACCGCAAGGTGGCAGGCGAGCGTGCGCAGGCGGAGGAGGAGATCCGCAACGCGGAAAAGGGGGTGCTCGAGGCGGCGAAGTCCATGGCGGAACGCACGTCCAAGGGCGGCCTCTCTCCCCGTCAGGTGGCGGCGTACCGCGCCTTCGAGCGGGGGAACTATCGGGGCGCATTGGAAATTCTCGACTTCGGCGAGATCATGTCGGAGCTCTCCCACAACGAGGAGATGGCGGATGGCTACAAAGCGCGCGTTCAAACTAACGTTAACGAGCTGCTGCAGCGCATCGAGGCGTTGAAGGCGGACGGCTTATCGCAGGAGAACTTCACGGAGGTCGGGCAAATCTACGAGGAGGTCGTCTCCCGTATCGAAAAGTACGATCTCAACAAGGACCCGCTCTACGACTACGCGATCTATTGCGGAGCCCGCCGCGACCACGAAAGGGCGCTCGAGCTCGCCAAGCGGCTCCTGTACTACCGTTCCGCCCCGGGCGTCTCCATGCCCGAGTTCAAGTTCGGCAACGTCCGCAACCTCTTGGGGGCAGCGTACTTCCATTTGGGTCGCTACGCGGAGGCGGAGCAGGAGTTCCGCGCCGCGAACGCCATCTATCTCAAATTGCATGCGGAAGACCCCGCGCCGTACGACTTCGACCTCGCGGTCACGTTCTGCAACCTCGGCAGGGCGCTCGGGGCGCTGGGGCGGTACGGGGAAGCCGAACGCATGCTCATAAAATCGCTCGAGATACGGGAGGGGATGGTGCCCCGCAACCCCGCCTTCCGCCTCGATGTCGCTTCAAGCTACGATTTTCTCGCGGAACTGTATTTCGGAATGGGACGCTTCGAAGAGACGGAGGAGGTCTGCAAGAAGTGGCTCGCGGTGTGCGAACCGGTCAAGGACGAGCATTCCACGGGATACTTTTTGAATCGGGCACGGGCCTTTTGGTATCTCGGCAAAGTGTATCGAAAGGCGGACCGCCCCGAGGATGCGGACGGGGCATATATGCAGGCCCTCGAGCTCTACGAGTGGCTTGCCGAGGCGCTCCCCGCAGTGCACGGGCCCGGCCTCGCGGCTCTCTACGGGGAGATCGCGGGCTTCTACGCAGAGCAGCAGTATAAGGAAGGGGAGGAGAAGGCCTACTCTTTGGCGATCGAGGTCTACGAACGGCTGAAAAAGGAGTTCCCCGAAAATCATGAATACGCCATGCGTTTGGCGAGTTGCAACAACGAAGTGGGCAGCCTCCGTTTTCATTCGGGGCGATATCGGGAGGCGATCGAGGCGTACAGGCGCGCCGCGGAACTTCTCTATCAAAATATAGAGGCGGCGGGCGCCGAAGTGTTTTTGGCGTTGACCCTTGCCAACCTCGGGGACACCTACTATGCCATGGAGCAGTACGATAAGGCGACGGAAGTCCACCGCCATACGTTCGGGTATGCGAAAAAGTACCCGCAGGACGAGCGTTGCGCCCACATCGTCTCCTGCCTGAAATCTTATTTCGAGGGGGAAGAATGACCTTTTCCCAAGCCGTCTACGAATATCTGAAAACCGTGCCGCAGGGCAAAGTCGTCACCTACGGCATGATCGCCCGCGCCATCGGCCGCCCGCGGGCGGCACGGCAGGTCGGCAACGCCCTGCACCACAACCCCACGCCCGTCGTCATCCCCTGCCACAGGGTCGTCCACCGCGACGGACGCCTCGCCCCCGCATTTGCGTTCGGCGGCGAACGGGTGCAGGAACGCCTGCTCCGCGCCGAGGGCGTGGAGGTGGAAAACGGCCACGTCGACATGTCAAAATTCTGTTGGAACGGCACATAACCGCCCCGCCCTCGGCTCCCGCCCCCGCATGTCCTCATACCGAGCCCCGCCCACAGGCGGGGCGAGCGTATCCCCCCAAAAAAATCCACAACCCAAGGAGCTCGTATGCCCGGCATCTACATTCACATCCCGTTCTGCAAACACAAGTGCACCTACTGCGATTTCACGTCCTTCCCCGATAAACTCAACTTCGCGGAGGCGTATATGGCGTGCCTCTACAAGGAGATGGAGCTGCGCGCAAAGGAGCTCAAAGATGTCGTGTTCGACACGGTGTACATCGGCGGCGGCACGCCGTCCGTCATCGACCCCGCCTACATCTACGG
>CANRFD010000158.1 GCA_947629845.1 uncultured Clostridia bacterium | reverse complement strand
TCCCCCTCGAGGGGGAGCCAAGGGGGGCGGGCGGACTTCGTTTGGGGGGTGAAGAGGTCAGGTGAGCATTTTGCGGAAGGCGGAGGGGGGGACGCCGACTTTGCGCTTGAAGAGTCCCGAAAAATAGTGCTCGTCGGTGAAACACAGCTTGTCGCTGATCTCCTTGACGGACATGTTGGAGTTGTGCAGCATGAGCTTGGCCTGCGAGAGCTTCTTGTTCAGATAATAGTGATAGGGCGACATGCCGTACATGTTGCGAAATTCCCGCGTGAGAATGGTCTTGGAGACGAAGAGCTGCTTGGTGAGATCTTCCACCGTGATATTGTCGAACACGGCGCCGTCGAGGAGTTCCTTGGCGCGTGCGGCGAGGGCGATGGTGCCCTCGGGGCGGTACTCGCGGGCGGCAAGTTTGTTGAGCACGTTCATGAGCACGCCGGCGACCTTCGCCCACTCGTTGTCGTTGAGACGGCTGCCGAAGGTGGCGATCTCGATGAGCCGCAGGAAATCTTCCTCGCACTCGGGCGCATGGAACACGTACTTGCCGCTCAAGCGGTAGTCCGTCTGAATTTTGGCAAAGACGTCGCTGTAAAAGTTGCACCACAGTTTTTGGTAGGGGTGTTCGGCGTCGGCGCGGTAGCTGTGCGTGCTCTCGGCAGGAAGAATGTACACATCGCCCTGCTCGAGGTCGTAGTCGCTGCCGTTGACGGTGAGCGTGCCCTTTCCCGCCACGATAAATTCGATGACGATATAGTCGGAACGGTTGCGGGAGATGAAGTAGTTTTTATCGGGACGGGTGATGCCGATCGCCTCGATGTTGAAGGGGTATTCCATGTTCCCGCTGAACTCGAACTTCTGCTCGAGCTTCAGGCTGCCGTAGATGATGTTTTTGAAGGGATCGACGGGGTGGCCGACCTGCTCTTCGGTTGGGGTATCTTTGCGCATGGTGTTTACGAATCCTCACTTTATCGTTGGTATTTACGCATTGTAAAAAGGGAAATTTGTATTATAATGATATTATAGCACAGTATTGTGAAAAATACAACAATTTTTTTCGTGCTTCAAATGAACATTTTGAGCAAAATCGGAGGGATTTGACGATGAAAAACGGGGTTCGGAACAAAAGGGCGTTTGCAGGTGCGCTTTTATCTTTCGTGCTGGCGGCTCTCATGATCTTTTCCGCATTTTCCCCCATGCTCTCCTCGGCGCACGCGGAGGAGCAAGAGGGGGGCGGAAACGTTGCGACCGTGGACGCAAACGGCGTGACGACGTATGTTATCAACGGCAAAGTCCGCATCACGCCCATCTCGGACACCATTGTGCGGCTCGAGGAAAAGGGCAAGAACGACTTCGAGGACAGGGACACCTTCTACGTTCTCGGGCGCGACGAATTTACGGCGCCCCAATCGACGTGCAGGACGGTGGGGAGCGAAGTCGTGATTACGGCGGGCAATTATATCGTGCATATTCCCGCGACGGCCGCCGACTTGAACGGCGCGTACGTGACGGATACCGCCGCCGAGCCTATTACATTATATAGTTACAACGGCGTGAGCCTGCCCAATACCTATCTTCCCTCCCCCTCGGAGGACATCAGAGGATGGTATTTTTCGGACAATCCCCGCATCGTGCCCGGCGAGAACGGCTACTCCGTCATCGAGGAAGAGGGGCTCGAGCTCAACGGCTGGGACTTCGAGAACGAGGCGCCCGACGTGTATGTGTTCGTTCCCAACGACTATTTGGGCTTCCTCGAGGACTATGTGACGCTGACGGGCAAGAGCAACCTCGTCGATCTCAAGAACCTCGGCTACTGGGATTCCCGCTGGGTCGTGTATAACGACACGATGGCGTTGCAGCAGATCCAAGACTACCTCGACAGGGGGTACAGCATCGACATGCTCGTCATCGACACCAACTGGCGCAAGGGCGAAGTCAACCAGACGCCCGGCATGGATCCCGCCGTCGGCGGCATGGGGTACGAGATCGACAAGGACCTCTTCCCCAACATGAAGCAGTTCCTCGAGAAGGCGCACGAGATGGGCGTGAACATCATCTTCAACGACCACCCCGAGCCCAAGGAGGGCACCTCCAACGGCCTTGACAAGGAGGAGATCGAGTTCCGCAGCAAGAGCCTGAAGGGCATTCTCACCCTCGGGCTGGACATGTGGTGGTACGACAGAAACTGGCACACCGCGCTCAACTCTGCGGACAGAGACCTCTCGGTGTACGCGTGGGGCATGTACGCCTTCCAATTCATCGAGAACGAGTACTATGAAGAGCTCGTCGAGGACAGCGACGAACTCGACGCATATGCCCGCCGCGCCATCATCATGGGCAACGTGGACGGCTGCCAGAACGGATATTGGAAGTACGGCTCCGACCTCTCCTCCCACCGCTACACCCTGCAGTGGACGGGCGACATCGGCGCGGACGAAGCGGCGCTCAGCCGTGAGATCCACAACGCCGTCTTTGGCAGCGCGGAGAGCGGCATCCCCTATGTGAGCGCCGACCTCGGCGGCCATACCACTGCCGTCTCCGACGACATGTACACCCGCTGGCTGCAATTCGGTGCGCTCGCCACCATCACCCGCGTGCACTGCACCAACGTCAAGTATCTGAATCAGGAGGGCAGAATGCCGTGGCTGTTCGGCGATACCGCCGAGGCAGTGACCAAGGAATACGTCGGCATGAAGTACAATCTCATGCCCAACTACTACTCGCTTGCCGCCGAGAACGCGCAGACGGGGCAGCCTATTTTGCGCCGCCTCGACATCGCGTATCCGCAGTACGCGGAGGCCTCGCGCAACGACGAATATCTGCTCGGCGACGGCATCCTCGTCGCGCCCATCAACGAGGCGATGGGGAAACCCGCCATCCCCGAGGACTTCTTCTCCTATACCGACGAGGAGAAGGGCGTCACCTACAAGGGGCTGCACGGCAAATATTA
>CANRFD010000157.1 GCA_947629845.1 uncultured Clostridia bacterium | reverse complement strand
GGCTTGGGCGCGATGGCGCGCGCGATGAGGAGCCTCTGCCGCTGTCCGCCCGAGATGCCGCCGCTCCCCTCCGAGATCACGGTGTTCATGCCCATGGGCATCTTGCGGATGTCGTCGGCAATGCCCGCGAGTTCGGCCGCCTCCCATGCGTCGTCGAGGGTGAGCCACGGCGCGGAGATCACGATGTTGGAATAGATGTCCCCCTGGAAGAGTTTGCCGTCCTGCATCACCGTGCCGATGCGCCGCCGCAGCGATTTGAGATCGATCCCCGCGAGGTCTTTCCCGTCGTAATAGACGGCCCCCTTCTGCGGCGTTTCAAAGCCGAGCAGAATGCGCATGAGCGTGGATTTTCCGCAGCCCGTCGCACCGACGAAGGCGACATACTGCCCCGGGCGGATCTTGAGCGAGAGATTGTCTACAACGTTGGGCATGCTCTCCTGATAGCGGAACGTCACGTTGGTGAGCTCGATGCCGCCCGAGAGGCGCGAAAGCACCTGTTTCCCCTCGGAAATTTCGGGCGCCGTATCCATGATGGGGCGTACCATCTCGAGGATGGGCTTGATGTTCGCGATCATCAGCGTGATATCCGCAAGCGACAAAAACGCCCCCGAGATCATGCCGTACGCCGTGTTGAACGCATAGTAATCGGCGACGGAAACGCCGCTCACGATCGCCGTATAGTACATGGCGAAGGTGCCCGCGAGCGTAATGAGAAGGGTGATGACGTTGCTGTAGCGGAGCAGCGCGGGCTTATCGTACGCGGCCTTGGTGTACTGCGAATACAGCTTGCCCCACCGCGAAAACGCGCGCTTTTCCGCCCCCGTGAGCTTGATCTTCTGCACGCCGGAGATGAGAGCATAGCTCATGCCGCTCTCCTTCGCCTCCAAGGCCATCATCTTCCGCGTGACCCGTACGCGGATCGCGGTGGAGATCACGGAAAAGAGGAGCGTCGCGACGATGACCAGAACGGCGGGCACGACGAGCGCGGGCGCAAAGGCAAAAATCTGCGTGATGTAGATGAGCGAAAACAGCGAGGTGAGCCCCGTCGAGAGCACCCCGTCCACAAGCATCGTGCAGAGGGCGTTCAGATATTGCGTTCGCATGGAGAGCTCGCCCGAACCGAAGTTGCGGAAAAAGTCTGCGGGGAGCGAAAGGATACGCGCCATCGAGGCAGCCTGCACCGTCACGTTCAGTTTGGTGGAGATGCGCGCCATGATGAGCGCCTTCACGCCGCCGAGGAGGGTGGCGGACAGTGTGACGCACACCATAAACACGGCGACGGAGAGAAGCAATTTGATATCGGCGCTTTCGAGCACGACGCCGAAGAGCAATTGGTTGAGCTTGGGCGTCAAAAGCCCGACGAGCGCGACCGCAAGCGTTGCGATCGCCGCCATGAGATAATCGGAGACCGAGAGAATGCCCGCTATGTACTTGAGCAGGGCGCCCGCTTTTAGCTTTTTCAGCGGGAAAGGTTTGTAGAAGGCGACGGCCTCCGCCTCGAACAGCCCCTCGTTTTTGTGCGTAACGCGAACGCGCTTTCCCCGTTCCGCATCGAAATAGGTGTAGCCCGACATACCGGAGGGGATCAGGGCAACGACGGCGCCGTCCCCTTTCCGTATGCCGAGCATGGCGCCGATCGCGTCTTTGTACCAGCCCCGTTCGAGGCGGACGTTGCGGCGCATGATCCCGTGCGGCCGCAAGAGATATTCCAGTTGTTCGTTGGTATCTTTGATCGTCTCGGGCACGTCCCGCGTCTTGATGTGATAGTAGTTCAAAATCTCGTCGATGGCGTTTTTCGCCTTGCTGCGCTCATCGGCGAGCGCCGCAGAGACGCGTGTGCCCGTTACGGCGTCGGAAATTCCCGCAAATGCCTCTTCAAACGTCTCCTGATCGCGCTGCTTGCGCTCTTTGATCTGTTCGCCAAACCAGCCCATGGAACTCCTCCGTCACTCGTTGGAAACGAGCTGCGCGTAATAGCCGCCCTTCGCATACAGTTCTTCGTGCGTGCCGCGCTCCACGACTTTGCCGTGATCCAATACGATGATCTCGTCGCAGTCGCGGATGGTCGAAAGCCTGTGCGCCACGACGATGCAGGTGATCCCCCTGTCCTTGATGGATCGCACGACGTCATACTCCGTCTTTGCGTCGAGCGCGCTCGTCGCCTCGTCCATAATAATGATGGTGGGGTCCTGCGCGAGCAGGCGGGCGATCTCCATGCGCTGCCGCTGCCCGCCCGAGAGATCCTTGCCTCCCTCGGCGATCACATAGCTGTAGCCGCCCTCGCGCTGCATGATGTCCTCGTGGAGCTGCGCGTCCTTGGCGGCGAGGATCATTTCGAAATCCTCGATGGAATTATCCCACATCTTGATGTTGTTGCGGATGCTGTCCTCGAAGAGGATGATATCCTGATCCACGACGGCAAGCGACCCCGTAAAAACGCTGCGGTCGATCTTTTCGATGGGTTTGCCGTCGAATAAAATTTCGCCGCTCCAAGGGCGGTAAAGCCCCGAAATGAGCTTGGAGAGCGTGGATTTTCCGCAGCCCGAACTGCCTACAAAGGCCACGCGGCTGCCCGGTTTGAGCGTCAGATCGAAATTTTCGATGAGCGGCTCGGCGAGGCGGGAATAGCCGAACGTGACGTTCTTCATCTCCACCAAGCCCGAAAGTTTATCAAAATCGGTGCCGCCGTCCTCCGCCGCCCCTTCGAAGTTGACGTCGGCGGGATATTGCATGACGTCCTCCACGCGCTCCATCTCCGTGCGCATCTCCTGTATGGTCTGCCCGGCGGAGATGAGCGTCATCGCGGGGGCCGTGAAGGAGGCGAGAAAGCCCTGGAACGCCATCGCCATGCCCACGGTGAATTGCCCCTCCATCGTAAGCCATACGCCGAGGATGAGCACCGCGATGTCGGTAAGCGAAGCGATAAGCATCGGAACAAGCCCGAGATACTCGTTGAGCTTCTCGAACTTTACCTGCTGCGTGTTCACGCTCGCCTGATAGCCCGCCCACTTTTCAAAGTAGCCG
>CANRFD010000156.1 GCA_947629845.1 uncultured Clostridia bacterium | reverse complement strand
ATCAGTACTCCCCTATGCCCAAAATGTAGTCCGACTTCACGTCGAGAAAGGCGCAAAGTTTGGCAAACGTATCGAGCGCGGGAAACACGTCCTTCTTCATGTACTTGGAGACCGTCTGCGCCGAAACGCCGATCCCCCGCGCGATCTCCTTTTGCGCCACGCCGCTCGCCGAAATGCACTCCCGAAGGCGCATTTGTATCTCTTTCAGTTCCACTCCGCCTGTCCCCCCTTGGAAATTATTGCGGATTTTCAAAAAAAATATCGCACAATGTACGATTTTTTGCTTGACAATCGTACATTGGGTGATTATAATGGGGGTAGTTTCCGCGGGAGACTGCGGAAACGGTAGATCGGGTTCTTCATGTCTTTCCCCCAAATAAGTCATATTTTCCCGAGATACCAAACGCGCGCACGGCTTTTTGCCGTGCGCGTCCTTATTTGTAAGCGAAGGGAGCGCAACTTCGGTTGCGCTCCCCTTTTTTGTTGTTTATTCCTCGCAGTTCTTCTTCAGGGTGGCGAGGCTTTCGCGGAGTTCCTTGGGCAGCCTGTCGCCGAATTGCTTGTAGTACTCGGCGATCTCGTCCGCCTCGGCGCTCCACCGCTTCTTATCCACATAGAGGATGCTTTCGAGCGTCTCGCGCGAGCAATCCAGCCCCTCGAGGTCGATATCCTTGGCGTAGGGGACGTAGCCGATGGCGGTCTCCCGCGCCTCCACGGTGCCGTTGCAACGCTTCAGGATCCACTCGAGAACGCGCATGTTGTCGCCGAAGCCCGGCCACAAAAATTCGCCGTTTTCGTCCTGACGGAACCAGTTGACGTTGAAGATCTTGGGCGGATTTTTGATCTTTTTGCCCATCTCGATCCAGTGGCCGAAGTAGTCGGCCATGTGGTAGCCGCAGAAGGGTTTCATCGCCATGGGGTCGTGGCGGAGAACGCCGACCGCGCCCGTTGCGGCAGCCGTCGTCTCCGAGCTCATGATGGAGCCCACGAACACGCCGTGGTTCCAATCGCGGGACTGGTAGACGAGGGGCGTCGTCGTTGCCCTTCTGCCGCCGAAGATGATGGCGTCGAGCGGCACGCCCTCCTTGGAGTTGAACTCGGGCGAGAGGCAGGGGCAATTTTCGGCGGGAGCCGTAAATCTCGAATTGGGGTGCGCCGCTTTTACGCCGCTCTCGGGCGTCCACGGGTTGCCAAGCCAGTCGATGAGCTTTGCGGGCGCGGGCTTTGTGAGCCCTTCCCACCACACCGTGTTGTCCTCGGGGTCGATGGCGACGTTGGTGAAGATGGTGCCCTTTCTCGTCGCTGCAAGGGCGTTGGGGTTGCTCTTTTGGTTGGTGCCGGGCGCGACGCCGAAGAAGCCGTTCTCGGGGTTGACCGCCCACAGCCTGCCGTCCTTGCCGATCCTGATCCATGCGATGTCGTCGCCGACGCATTCCACCTTATATCCCTCTTCGAGGAAGTGTTTGGGGGGAATGAGCATGGCGAGGTTGGTCTTTCCGCAGGCGGACGGGAACGCCGCCGCGACGTAGTGCTTGCTGCCGTCGGGGAAGGTGACGCCCAGGATGAGCATGTGTTCCGCCATCCAGCCCTCGTTTTTGCCGAGATAGGAGGCGATGCGCAGGGCGAAGCACTTTTTGCCGAGAAGCACGTTGCCGCCGTAGGCGGAGTTCACCGAGATGATGGTGTCGTCCTCGGGGAAGTGCATGATGTACCGCTTTTCGGGGTCGACGTCGCACTTGCAGTGGAAGCCCTTGATGAAGTCGCCGTCCTCGCCCAAATAGTCGTAGCACTCGGTGCCGACGCGGGTCATGATCGCCATGTTCAGGACGACGTAGATGCTGTCCGTGACCTCGATGCCGATCTTGGAGAAGGGCGACCCGACGACGCCCATGGAGTAGGGAATGACGTACATGGTGCGGCCCTTCATCTTGCCGCGCGCGATCTCGCGGCACATGGCGTACGCCTCGGTGGGATCCATCCAATAGTTGATGGGGCCGGCGTCGTCCTTATTTTTGCAGCAGATGAACGTGCGTGCCTCCACGCGGGCGACGTCGTTCTCGGCGGTGCGGTGATAGTAGCAGCCGGGGAGTTTTTGCTGGTTGAGCTTGATCATCTCCCCCGTCTTGACCGCCTCGGCGCGGAGCGCTTCGAGCTGTTTTTCGCTCCCGTCGATCCACACGATCTCATCGGGACAGGCAAGTTCCGCGCTCTCTTTGACGAACGCGAGGACTTTTTTGTTGTTGGTAAGTGCCATTTATAAAACCTCCTGAATGTCAACCACAGTGTGCGGGGCGCGCAAACGACCCCTATTTTTATTATACCATATTTTTCCGCGAAAGTAAACAAGATTTTCCCGATTTATTCCCTCGGTCGGTTATTCGCCTGTTGCCCTCTTGCTTCCCCCTCTTGGGGCGCCGAAGGCGTGCCTTGTGCTGAAGTGCCTCGTGCTGAAGTACCTCGCCGCCCGTCCCTCTCTTGCTTCCCCCATCTGGGGGAAGTACCCGCGCAGCGGGGGATAGGGGTTCTCGCGCACAACCCCTTCAGTCACTGCGTGACAGCTCCCCCAAACGGGGGGGCCAAGTGCCACCCGCCCGCCATATAATCACGTCATGTTGAGCGTAGTCGAAACATGACCTTATTATAATGCGGTCATCCTTCGACGGAGCTACTTCGTCGCTACGCTCCCGTCAGATTGACGCATTTTCCCGCCCCATTCCGCAAAAAAAGCAATAAAATGCGCAACAAAAAACCGCCCATTGCGTTGGGCGGCATGTTTCTCAATTTTCGGAGACCTTGATGTATTCCCCCGTGTCGGCGTCCTGAAACACCACCCAGAACCCCTCCTCGTCGGCGTAGGGCGAAATGGGCACAAACGCGCAGCGTTCTTGCATTTCCGCGGGCGGATCGCCGGTTTTTTCGACGGCGACGCACAGATAGCGGGGCACGCCGCGCTCGTAGATGATGCCGAGCAGCGCGCCGCTCTCCGCACGCACCCATTCCGAGAGCGGGAACGCCGTCTGCAGGCGCGTATCGGCGGGGAACTTC
>CANRFD010000155.1 GCA_947629845.1 uncultured Clostridia bacterium | reverse complement strand
GTGTATTTGTACAGCGTTTTCAGGATTTTGGAGATATCGGCGTCCGCGCCCCGCACCTCGATGACGGCGCGCATGCCAGAACGGTCGCTCTCGTCCGTCACCTTGGAGATGGCGGCGAGCTCCTCCTTCTTCTCCTCCTTGAGTTCGGCGATCTTCCTAAGAAGCGCCGACTTGTTCACCTGATAGGGCAGCTCGGTGATGACGATGTACCGCCTGTCCCCGTCCCCCTCCTCCACGCGCACCTTGGCGCGGAGGGTGATCCTGCCCTTGCCCGTCTTATAGGCCTGGTTGAGCTCGCCCGCGATGATGTAGCCGCCCGTCGGGAAATCGGGCGCGGGGATATACTTGAGCATCTCGTTGAGAGAGATGCGCTGGTTGTCGATGTAGGCGACGACGCCGTCGATGCACTCGGAGAGGTTGTGGGGCGGGATGTTGGTCGCAAGCCCCACCGCGATGCCGGAGGCGCCGTTCACGAGGAGATTGGGGAACCGCCCGGGCAACATGTCGGGCTCCTTCAGGCTGTCGTCGAAGTTGAGCGAGAAGGAGACGGTGTTCTTGTCGAGATCGCGCAAGAGCTCGAGGGCGAGCGGTTCCAGCCTCGCCTCGGTGTAGCGCATCGCCGCGGCGGGGTCGCCGTCCACCGAGCCGAAATTCCCGTGCCCATGCAGTCGCCGACGATACGCGCCGTCTTCTTGTGCGGCTTGTCGGGCATGAGCCCCATTTCGTACATGGTATAGAGGATGCGCCTCTGCACGGGTTTCAGCCCGTCCTCCACGCGGGGCAGCGCCCTGTCGAGAATGACAAACTCCGCATAGGGCAGCATGGATTGCGGCAGCACCTCCTCGAGCGGCGTTACGAACAGCGTTCCCTTGGGCTCGGGCACCAAGGCTTCATTCTTCTTCATTGCCGTCCTCCTTCTTGAGCTTGATCTTGTCCATGAACGCGTCCGCTTTGTTGAAGTTGGCGTGCCGGTTCAAAAAGTCCTTTCTCCCCTCCACCTTGTCGCCCATCAGGGTGCAGATCATGTCGTCGGCGGCGACGGCGTCCTCCACCGTCACCTGCGTGAGATTGCGGCGGGCGGGATCCATCGTCGTCTTCCACAGCTGTTCGGCGCTCATTTCGCCCAGCCCCTTATAGCGCTGGATGAGATACCCCCTCCCCACTTTTTCTATCTTCTCCTGCAGCTCCCTGTCGTCGTAGGCGTACTCCTCGACGGAGCTGTTCGCCTTGTACACCTTGTAGAGCGGCGGCATGCCGATGTACACATGCCCCTCGTTTACGAGCGGGCGCATATAGCGGAAGAAGAAGGTGAGCAGGATGCAGCGGATATGGAAGCCGTCCTGGTCGGCGTCCGAGAGGATGATGACCTTGTGGTAATTGAGTTTGTCGAGGTTGAAATCGCTCCCGATGCCCGCGCCGAGCGCCGAGATCATCGTCCTGATCTCCTCGTTGGCAAGCACTTGGTCGAGCCGCTTTTTCTCCACGTTGAGCGGCTTGCCGCGCAGGGGCAGGATGGCCTGATACTGCCGCACGCGCGCCTGCTTGGCGGTGCCGCCCGCCGAATCCCCCTCCACGATGAAGAGCTCGTTGAGCTCGGGCTTCTTGCCAGTAGACGCCGCGAGCTTTCCCACGAGCTGCAGGGAATCGATGCTGTTCTTGGCGCGGGCCGTGTCCTTGGCCTGCCGCGCCGCGATGCGCACGCGCGCCGCCCCCTGCGCCTTTTTGATGATCTCCTCGAAGGTGCGCTTGAACTTGGGGTCGGCTGCGAGTGTTTTCAGCCCCTCCACCGTGCACGCCTCCACGGGCGACTTCGCCTCGGGGTTGCCGAGCTTGGTCTTGGTCTGCCCCTCGAACTGCACGTTCTTCATCTTGATGGAGAGCACGGCGGTCAGCCCCTCGCGGAAGTCGTCGCCGAGGAAGTTGGCGTCCTTGTCTTTGATGAGTTTGTTTTCCCGTGCGTAGTCGTTGAGCATGCGCGTGAGCCCGGAGCGGAAGCCGATCTCGTGGAAGCCCCCCTCGGGCGTGGGGATGTTGTTGACGAAGGAGAAGAGGTTCTCGGTGAACTCGGAGGAGTGCTGGATGGCGAACTCCACGAGGATGCCGTCCTTCTCGCCGCGGTAGTAGAGCGGCTTGCTGTACAGCTTGGTCTTTTCCTGGTTGAGAAAGGCCGCAAAATCCGCAATGCCGCCGTCGTAACGGTAGGTCACGGAATAGGGCTCCGTCGCGCCCATAAGGTCGAGCTGCACGCCGCTGTCGGCAGCCTCGTTCTCCTCGCCGTCCCCCTGCGCAAGGTACTCGTTGCGGGTGATGCGCTCGTCGGTCAGGGTGATGGCGAGCCCCTTGTTCAGGAAGGCGAGCTCGCGGAGCCGCCGCTGCACCGTCTCGAGCGAGAACTGCGTCGTCGCAAACACGGTGTCGTCGGGCAGGAAGTGCACAAAGGTGCCGTGCCGCTTGGTGCGCTGCTTGGTGTTCACGAGGGGCGCCACGGGCACGCCCGACTCGAATTTGTTCTTCGCCTTGTCGAAATAGGAGTGGAACTGCATCTCATACGTCGTCCCGTCCTTGTAGACGCGCACTTTGAGCCACTTGGAGAGCGCGTTCGTCACCGAGGCGCCCACGCCGTGCAGTCCTCCCGAGAAGGAGTAGTTGTGCTCGTCGAACTTTCCGCCCGCATGCAGCTGGGTAAAGACGACCTGCACGCCGGAGACCTTGGTCTTGGGGTGGATATCGGTGGGAATGCCGCGCCCGTTGTCCTCGACGGAGACGCTGCCGTCCTTATAGAGGCGGACTTCGATCTTGTCCGCAAAGCCGTTTGCCGCTTCATCGATGGCGTTGTCGACGATCTCCCACAGGATATGGTGCAGCCCGCGGGCGCCCGTCGAGCCGATATACATGCCGGGGCGAAGGCGGACCGCTTCCAGCCCCTCGAGAATGGTGATATCGCTCGCGTCGTAATGCCGTTGTTCCATAGTTACCTCGTAAGTGCCATGATTCCGAAATGATTATACCATATTTTGCGGTCGAATGCAAGGAATTTGCCGCATTTTGCGTTTTTTTGCCACTTCCCCAACCCCTTTAGCGTCCCTTTTTTTCTTTCCGTCCCGCCACACAAGCACGCCCACCTTATTCCCTTGCCGCGGTAAACCGCGTCATCCTGAGCCG
>CANRFD010000154.1 GCA_947629845.1 uncultured Clostridia bacterium | reverse complement strand
GGCTTTTGGAGAGCCACCCGCATGACATCTCCATCAGCAAAGAGGCGCCGAACTACACCGTTCGGAACTAGTTTCGCGCGATTTCTTTGCCGATGGCAAATAAATACGCGCGAGGAATGTAACGTGTATGGGATATGGAGTTGGTCGTCGCGGTCGCTTCTCTCGTCATTAAGCCTACGGTAGTGTGGCAAATGGGGGCGTGGAGCGGCGGGGGACCCGCCTCCCACCGAGCGCCGCCGTGCAGTAGCTCGGCGTCGCGGCAATATCTTTGCGCAAAATCTTTCAGCATAAAACGCCCGAGGACGGGCGTTTTTGAAAAAAGGAAGGAATATGGGATATAAAACTTGCCCGAATTGCGGAAGGGAAATTCAGGCCATTTCCGAGGCCTGCCCCGACTGCGGGGCGGGCCTCGGAAACCTGCCCGAGCACGCCGAAGCGTACAGCGAATACACGGCTTCCCATCTTACGCCGCAGGACAGAGAGATCTACGAAAAGGCCTTTCGGGGCGACGGCGAAGCCATGTGCGCGTACGGGCGCATGCGCTACGTTGCGCCGCTGGGCTTGGAGGACGCCTACGAGTGGTTCCTCTGCGCCGCGCGGGCGGGCTACGGGGAAGGATTTTACCGCGCGGGCGACATGTGGTACTACGGCGACGTCATGTGGGAAGAGCAGAAAGACGCTCTCAAAGAGGCGAAGCGGCTCTATGAAGCGGGCGCAAAGTTGGGGCACGCGGGCTGTATGTTCATGCTCGGGAATATGTACCGCACGGGGAACGGCGTAAGGAAGGACGACGCGCGGGCGTTCAAATATCTGAATGCCGCCGCGGAGGCGGGCGATGAGAACGCCATGCTCTTGGCGGCAGAGTGCTATCTGAAAGGCGCGCACGGCTTTCCGCACGACCCCGAGAAGGCGAAAGCGCTCTATGAGAGGGCGGACGCCCCGCACTTCATGTACAGGGATCTCCGCATGGCATACCTGACGGGCGACGGACTTCCCAAGGACGAAGCCAAGGCGGAGGAGATGGGAGAGAAGTACCTCGAGGAACTTTTAAGGCGCTACCGTACCGTTCCGCAGACCGGCGTGACGTGCGGTTACGCATGGCAGATCGGGCAGGAGTACTTCGACCGCGGCGATGAGGAGACCGCCGTGGAGTGGTTCCGTGTCGCCATGGAGCACGGCGACGCGATGGGCAAGATCGAACTGCAACGGCTCAAAAAATTGTGAGGCGGTTGAAATAAAGAACAGGATTTGACGTGATCCGGAGGTACCATGTCCAAATATACCATCAAAGATCTTCCGGAAACGAGGCACGTATCGGTGCCCGTATATGTGAAGGGCATCGAAAAACTCGGCGCGGCGAGCGAGATCTTTCAGCTCTACTGTGCGATGGGGGACGGTGACTATGACGCGGGCGTAAAACTCGCGCGCTATATCATCGCCCGCGACGCCCGCCTGAAGGGTACGCAGCTCGATGCGGACGCCAACCGTTCGAAATACGGGCTCGGCTACAATGATTGGAACTGCGGGATCGACGCGGCGGTCACTCTGCTCGAATGGGCGACCCATGCGTTCGAAGTGCGCAACCCCGTGAGCCTCGCCGGCGAGGCGTACTATCTCCTCGGCCGCTGCTATGAGTTTGAATACGGGTGGCATTATACTTCGGAAGGCGCGTGGCCAGAAGATAAGCGCAACATGGCTTTGGCGGAGGAGAAGTATAAAAAGGCGACGAATAACGGCTATGACGCTTCCTATCTCGACCTCTCCCGCCTGTGCGAGTTCAAATTCCGCTACGGGAGCATGCGCTACGGCTGGAAGGCGGGAAACCCGCACGACGCGAAATTTGCGGCGTATTGGGCGCTCATCGCCATCGCAAAGGGCGTGAAGGGCGCCCGCGCACGGTATGCGGAACTCAAGGCGAAGGGAATGGACGGCGGGGACATGCTCGCTATTTTCCGCGCGACGTACCCCGACGTAAAAATTTAAGGAAATTGATATGCAACATCAAAAAGTTTTGGTGCTCGACTTCGGCGGGCAGTACAATCAGCTCATCGCACGCAGGGTGCGCGATTTAGGCGTCTATTGCGACCTGAAACCGTGCGATATGCCGGCGGCGGCGATCGAGGAATACGCGCCCATCGGTATCATCTTTACGGGCGGCCCCAACAGCGTGTACGATGAAAACGCACCCCATATCGAGAAAACCGTGCTTTCGCTCGGCATTCCCGTGCTCGGCATCTGCTACGGCGCGCAGCTCATCGCCCACACGCTGGGCGGCGAAGTGGGGCACACCGAAGTGAGCGAGTACGGCAGGCGGGAATTTCGCTTCGTCAAGGCGAGCCCGCTTTCCGAGGGCATCCCCGAAGAGAGCGTCTGCTGGATGAGCCATACCGACCTCGTGACCAAGGTGCCCGACGGGTTCGACGTGCTCGCCTCGACGCCGAGCTGCCCCGTCACCGTCTTCGGAAATCTTGCAAAAGGCGTATATGGGGTGCAATTTCATCCCGAAGTCGTGCATTCCGAATACGGAAATAAGCTGCTCGAAAACTTCCTGTACCGCGTCTGCGGGGCGAGGGGAGATTGGACGATGGCGGGCTTCGCCGAGGAGCAGATCGCCCGTCTCAAGGAGAAGATCGGCGGCAAAAAGGTGCTGTGCGCCATGTCCGGCGGGGTAGACAGCGCCGTCGCCGCGACCCTCGTTTACAGGGCGGCGGGCAAAAATCTGACGTGCGTGTTCGTCGACCACGGCCTTCACCGCAAAAACGAGCCCGAGGAGGTCGTCTCCGTGTTCCGCGACGGGCTGGGCATGAACCTCGTGAAGGCGGACGCGCAGGAGCGGTTTTTAAGCGCGCTCGCCGGCGTTTCCGACCCCGAGAAGAAGCGCAAGATCATCGGCGCGGAGTTCATCAAAGTGTTCGAAGAGGAGGCAAAGAAGATCGGCGCCGTCGATTTTCTCGTGCAGGGCACCATCTATCCCGACGTCATCGAGAGCGGGAAGGGCAAGAGCGCCGTCATCAAAAGTCACCACAACGTGGGCGGGCTGCCCTCCGTCGTCGACTTCAAGGAGATCGTCGAGCCCCTCCGCGACCTCTTTAAGGATGAAGTGCGAAGGGTGGGCACCGAACTCGGGCTCTCGGATAATATCGTCTGGCGGCAGCCCTGCCCCGGGCCCGC
>CANRFD010000153.1 GCA_947629845.1 uncultured Clostridia bacterium | reverse complement strand
CATGAAGATCACGGGAAGCGGCGTCATGCCTCTCATCTTCTCGTTCGCCATCCTGTCCTTCCCGTCCATGATCATGAGCCTCGTCCCCTCGTGGAGCGGCGCTCTCACATGGTGGAACCAGCACTTCGCAAACGGTACGCCTTGGTACGTGCTCGTGCTGTGCGTTCTCATCTTCGTGTTCTCCTTCTTCTATGCGCAGATCGAGTTCAACCCCGAGGACGTCTCCAAGAGCATCCAGCAGAACGGCGGCTTTATACAGGGCATCCGTCCGGGCAAGCCTACGGCGCAGTATCTCTCCAAGATCCACAAGCGCATCACGCTGTTCGGCGCCATCTTCTTAACGCTCGTCGCCTTCGTGCCTTCGCTCATCTTCAGCATCGCCACGCAGGACTCCACGCTTCTCTCGGCGTTCTCCACGACGGGTATCCTGATCGTCGTCTCGGTCGCGCTCGAGTTCGATAAGCAGCTGCAGTCGCAGATCATGATGAAGAACTACAAGGGCTTCTTGAAGTAAATCGCGAAACGCGCATAAGCGTCGCAATGCTTCGTTGCGCTACGTTTTCCTTGCCCACGTACGATTTGGTACGCGGGCTTCGGAAAGCCTCGCGCTCCTTGCCTTGCTCGCTTCTCCGCGTTTTACGGTAACCACCCTATCCCAAAAATGTTACATTCCCCGCAAAAAATATTTTGCGTACGCGAAAAAGATTTTTTGCGAAACAGGAGGTTCCATTGAAACTTATTCTTCTCGGCGCGCCCGGCGCAGGCAAGGGCACGCAGGCGACCAAGATCGCAGAGCGTTACAACGTGGCGCACATCTCCACGGGCGACATCTTCCGCGCCAACCTGAAAATGGGCACGGAGATCGGCCTGCTCGCCAAGTCCTACATGGACAAGGGCGAACTCGTTCCCGACGAAGTTACGGTCGCGATTGTCAAGGATCGGCTGACGTGGGACGATTGCAAGGGCGGCTATCTTCTCGACGGCTTCCCCCGCAACCTCTATCAGGCGCAGGAGCTCGACAAGTTTGCCGAGATCGACGGCGTCGTCAACATCAACATCGACCACAAACTTCTCATGGACCGCCTTTGCGGCAGAAGGGTGTGCAGGGAGTGCGGCGAGAGCTATCACGTCTCCACCCTCGGCGGCAGAACGACGTGCGAACGCTGCGGCGGCGAACTGTACCAGAGAAAGGACGACAATCCCGAAACGGTGGGCTCCCGTCTTGCCGTGTATAACGAGCAGACGGCGCCGCTCATCGACTATTACACAAAAAAGGGCATCATTCTGAACTTCACGGGGACAGAGGCGCCCGCTTCCGTCCTCTTCGAGGAGATCAAGTCGGTGCTCGATAGGTTCGCAAAGTAAGATGATCGGAGTCAAGAGCGAAGAGGAGATCGACCTTCTGCGGGAACCCTGCAGGATCGTGCGGGACTGTCTCGCTTTCGTCGGCGGGCGCATCTGCGCCGGCATGACGACGAAGGAGGTAGATACGCTCGTCTACGACTTCATCAAGGCGAGCGGGGCCGAACCCTCCTGCCTCGGCTACTACGGCTATCCCGCGTCGGCATGCGTCTCGGTCAACGAGGTCGTCGTCCACGGCATTCCCGACGGGCGCGTGCTCCGAGAGGGCGATATCGTCAGCGTAGACCTCTGCGCCTACAAGAACGGCTTTCACGGAGACGGCGCGCGCACCTTCCGCATCGGGGAAGTGAGCCCCGAGAAGGAAAAGCTCGTCCGCGTCACCGAAGAATGCTTTTTCAAAGGCATCGAGGGGCTCAAAGCGGGCACGCCGCTCTACGACATCGGCTATAAAGTGCAATGCCATGCCGAGGGCAACGGGCTCTCCGTCATCCGCTCCTACACGGGGCACGGCATCGGCCGCGAAATGCACGAGGATCCCTCCGTTCCCAACTACGGGAAGAAGGGCACGGGGCCACGGCTCCCCGCAAACTGCGTCATCTGCGTCGAGCCGATGATCGCCTTGGGCGGCTGGCGCGTCAAAATCCTGCCCGACGGCTGGACGGCCGTCATGCAGGACGGCAAGTGTGCGGCGCACTACGAGAACACCGTCGTCGTCCGCGAGGACGGCGTGGAAATCCTGACATTGTAATTGAGGAGAAGATATGTCGAAAGACGACGTCATCGAAACGGAGGGCAGGGTAATCGAAGCCCTTCCCAACGCAACGTTCAAAGTGAAACTTTCCAACGGACACGTCATCACGGCGTACATCTCCGGGAAGCTCCGCATGAACTACATCCGCATCATCGAGGGCGATGCGGTGAAGCTCGAAATGAGCCCCTACGATCTCACCAAGGGGCGCATCACGTGGCGCAGCAAGAACTGACAGCAGGTCGCCGGCGCTACAGCATTCTCGCCCCGTAGCATTCTCGCCCCCGTCGGTTCTACAGCATTCTCGCCCCGTCGGTTCAACCGCGTTCTTGCCCCCTCCGGGGAGGGGGGTAGGGGGGTGGGCAAACCCGATCCCCAACCAACATTCAACAAAAAGAGGTATTCAAATATGAAAGTACGTCCTTCCGTCAAACCCATGTGCGACAAATGCAAAGTGATCAAGAGAAACGGAAAAGTGATGGTGATTTGTTCGAAAAACAAGAGCCATAAGCAGAGACAGGGCTAAAAACAGTTGACAAAGCCATTCCGGGATGTTATAATATCCCTTGCGATTTTTGGAAAAAAGTCCGAAAATATCAAAAATTAGGCTGAATTTCCCGCATAGACATGCGGGAAGTCGGCTTGCTTTGCGTCTTATACCGAAAAAACAGGGGCGGCTGCGGGAAATATTTTCCACTGTTTCTTCTCCCGTCCGTAGATATAGAAAAAAACACCAAAAAAACACGGAGGTTTCAAAGTCAAATGGCACGTATTGCCGGTGTGGATTTACCGAGAGAAAAGAGAATTGAAATCGGTCTTACCTACATTTACGGAATCGGTCTCACCACGTCCAAGAAGATCCTTGCCGCGACGGGCATCAACCCCGACACGCGCGTGAAAGATCTCGACGAGAACGACGTTTCCAAATTGAGAGAATACATCGACCACAACTACACTGTGGAGGGCGAGCTTCGCGGTCAGGTCAGCCTGAACATCAAGCGGCTCATGGAGATCGGATGCTATCGCGGTATCCGCCACAGAAAGGGTCTCCCCGTCCGCGGGCAGAGCACCAAGCGCAACGCGCGTACGAGGAAGGGTCCCCGCC
>CANRFD010000152.1 GCA_947629845.1 uncultured Clostridia bacterium | reverse complement strand
CGCATCGTCATCATGGCGTGCGGCACGGGCAACCCGTATTGCTCAACGGACACCGCGGCGGCGCAGCGTGCCTGCGAGATCGATGCCGACGTCCTGCTCATGGCGAAGAATGTCGACGGGATCTACGATAGCGACCCCGCAAAAAACCCCAACGCCAAGAAGTATGAAAGACTGAAATTCGGCGATATCGTCAATAAAGGTCTCAAGGCGATGGACGCGACGGCGGCGACGATGTGCATGGAGAACAACATCCCCGTCTTGGCATTCGCCTTGGGCGAGCCCGACTCCATCCTCCGCGTCGTGTGCGGCGAAAAGTTGGGCACGCTCATTTCCAACGACTGAAAAAAATAGAGATAAGGAGAAAAAATTATGATAGAGAACGAAAAGGTAGAGGAAATGTTCCTCGTGCTCGACGACAAACTGGAAAAGACGGTGAGCGTCCTTAAAGAGGACTTCGCCGCCATCCGCGCGGGCCGCGCCAATCCGCACGTGCTCGATAAAATTCAGGTCGAGGCGTACGGCGGCACCAGCCCGCTCAACCAGCTGGGCAACATCTCCGTCACGGACGCCCGCTGCCTCGTCGTCAGCCCGTGGGACAAATCGCTTCTGAAGGCGATCGAGAAGGCCATCCTCGCGTCCAACATCGGCATCACGCCCTCCAACGACGGCACGGTCATCCGCCTCGTGTTCCCCGAACTCACCGAGGAACGTCGCCGCGATCTCGTAAAGCAGATCAAGCGGATGGGGGAGGACGCCAAGGTCGCCGCCCGCAACAACCGCAGGGAGGCAATGGAGACGCTGAAAAAGCTCAAGAACGGCAAGGAGATCTCGGAGGACGAGAACAAGAACTGCGAGATCGACGTCGAGGACGCCGTGAAGAAGTGCATCGAGTCCATCGATAAGACGGTCGCCGCCAAAGAAAAGGAGCTCATGACCGTTTGATGGCAGAAAAGCAGCACATTCCGCCCCGCCATGTCGCCGTCATCATGGACGGCAACGGCAGATGGGCGAAGCGCCGCCTCTTGCCGCGCGCCGCGGGTCACCGCGCCGGCATGGAGCGCATGATCTCCCTCGCGGAGCACGCCTTCGGATGCGGCATAAAATATTTTACGCTGTTTGCGCTCTCGACGGAAAATCTGTCCCGCCCCGCGGAGGAGCTGGGCGCCCTGTTTTCGCTGTTCCGCGAATATTTCGGGCGCCATGTCGGGGCGCTGAAGGAAAAGGGCGTCCGCCTGAACGTCATCGGGGACGCCTCCCTTCTCCCGCCCGACATCGCCGAGGCCGCAAAACGCGGCGAAGCGCTCACGGCGGGGGGCGAAAAGGGCACGCTCACGTTCGCCATCGGCTACGGCGGCAGGCGGGAGATCGTCGCCGCCGCCAACGAGGCCGTCCGCCGCGGCAGGGAAGTGACGGAGGAGGAGTTCGCCTCCCTTCTCTGGACGGGGGAATTGCCCCCGCCCGACCTTCTCATCCGCACGGGCGGGGAGATGCGCATCTCCAATTTTTTGTTGTGGCAGGCGGCATATGCCGAACTCTATTTTACGGATACGCTCTTTCCCGATTTCGGCGGCGAGGAGTTCGACGCGGCGCTGCGTGAGTACGCCTCGCGCGAACGCCGGTTCGGGAAGCTGTAAACGATAGGAGACTCTATGGAAGAAAATACGGAAGCAAACCCCGTATCCGCCCAAGAGGCGGGGGGCGGGACGGCGCCCGCCCCGAAACAAAAGGACGACATGCGCAAGCGGCTCATCACGGGCATCGTATATGTTACCGTGCTCGCCGCATTTTTCCTGTTGAAAATTTTCGTCTGGATGCCGTATACCACCGCTTCGGGCGAACAGGTGGCGCTGCGCATCGGAAATCTGTGCTTCGACGTGCTCATCGGCGTCTTTGTCGGCATCGGCACATGGGAGATGCTGCGCGCCTTTTCGGCGCACCTGCACCGCTCGCAGAAGGTCATTGTCATGACGTTCTCCCTGCTCGTCCTCGCCGCCTATGCGCTCAGCGATTTCTACTTTGCCGATATCCTCGCCATCCGCCTGCCCGAACCCGTGGCGGGCAGCGAAGTCGGGGCGGCCGCCATCGGGCGCAACTATTCGCTGCACATCACCTTCGTCGTGTTCATGGCGGGCATCGCGCTGCTCTTCGCGCTCCTCGTCATCCAGCACGAGAACGTGAGCTTGGAATCGACGGGCTATGCGCTGCTCTCCTACCTCTACCCGTCCTTCTTCCTGCTCGTCCTCTCGGTCTGTAACCACCTCGAGAAGTACTCCGAGCTCGCCGTCCTCTTCGTGTTCGTCATCTGCCCGTTCGCCGATTCGCTCGCCCTCGTGTTCGGCAAGGCGTTCGGCAAAAAGCTGCCCGCGAAGATGGCGCCGCACGTCTCGCCCAAAAAGACGATCATCGGCGGCTTCGGCGGCCTCCTCGGCGGGGCGATCGGCGCTGTCATCATCTTTTTCGCCTGCTACGGGCTGACCAAGCTCGACGGCATGGGGCTCATCACGCCCCTGCATTGGAGCCTCTCTCTGAACACGCTCGACATCATCTTCTACATCGCGCTCGGCATCCTTACAGCGGCGTTTTCGCAGTTCGGCGACCTCGTGGAGAGCGCCGTAAAGCGCAAACTCGGCATCAAGGACATGGGCACCATCCTGCCGGGGCACGGCGGGATCCTCGACCGCATCGATTCCTCCCTCTACGCCGGGCTCATCGTCTGCCTTGCGATGGTCGCGCGTATCATGATCGTGGGATAAGCGGCATATAGTAAATCGTCGCCCGCTTCGGTGGCGGGCGTTTTTATTCGGGGGGATCATGGTAAAAATCGCTCTCGTCGGCTGTACGGGCAACATCGGGAAGCAGGTCGCGGACGTCGTGCGCCGCTACCCGCAGCAGTTCTCTTTCTCCGCGCTCGCCTGCGGACAGAACGCGGCCGGCCTTCGCGCGCTGTGCGACGAATTTCACCCCCGTATCGCGTTTTGCGGCGAAAACGGCGCCGACGCCGACCTCTTTGAAGATTGCGATGTGGCGTTCATCGCCGCGGGCGGCTTTGCGGGGCTCGCGTACACCCTCCGCGCCATCGCGGCGGGGAAGCGCGTCGCGCTCGCCAACAAGGAGAGCCTCGTCTGCGGCGGGGAGCTCGTCATGCGCGCGGCGGAAGCGCGGGGCGTGGAGATCGTGCCCGTGGACAGCGAACACTCCGCCGTTTTTCAGGCGCTTGCCTTTCACCGCGACGCCCCCTTCAAAAAAATTATATTGACCGCGAGCGGGGG
>CANRFD010000151.1 GCA_947629845.1 uncultured Clostridia bacterium | reverse complement strand
GGGGCGGCGCGCCGCGTGTTCGCGCACCGTCTCGACGTCCTTCTCCGTCGCGATGCGGACGATGCGCTTGAGCGGCTGGGCGAGATCCTCCGGCTTCACATCGTGCGCGGGATCGACGACGACGCCGTACTCCATGCCCCGCGAGGTCTCCACGATGACGCCGTCCCCCTTTTTGAGTTCCAGCCCGCCCGAACCGAAGTAGTAGGGCTTGCTCCCCTTGAATTTGATTACGACAACTTGTTCCATTTTTCTCTCTCCCCGGCGATCGCCACCGCGAGCGCCAATGCGCACTGCGAGAGGTTGGCGTTGAAGCCGATGTCCCGCTCTGCGCTCCTTATGAGTTCCGCCGCACGCAGAAGCGCCCCGGCGGGATATTTTTCGGCAACGCGCGCCGTGCCTTGGCTGCGCCGCGCCGTAAATTCGTGCTTGCCGCACCGCTCGAACGCCGCGTCGCGGACGACCTGCCCGAGCGCGGCAAAGAAGAGGCGCTTGTCCTGTTTTTCGCCCAGTCCCCTGCAAAATTTTTCGGGCTCGGCGGTGAGCAGAAATTCCTCCGCGAGGCGAAATTCCTCGCCGCCGCCCGCAAGCAGATTCTCGGCGACGGAATAGACGCCGCCGCACGCCGCCGCGGCCTCCGCGGCGCCCGCCTCCCCGGGGTGCGTCCGCCCCAGCGCCTGCCGTATGAGTTCCTCCGCGAAGGGGGGCTCGGCAAACTTGGTCACGCGGGAGAGGACGGTGGGAAGCACGGCGTACTCCGCCGTCGCGCCGAGGAGGAAGTAGACGCCCTCCGGCGGCTCCTCGATGACCTTGAGCAGCTTGTTCTGCACGAGCGGGGTGACGGTGTGGAAGGCGTCGAGCACGAAGAGCTTTCTGTCCCCCTCTACAGGCCGCATCGCGCTCTCGTCCACGATGCGCCCGCCGAGCTCCGCCGTCAGCTTCCCGCCCGCCTCGGGCAGGACGAGGCAATCGGAGAACTGCTCCTCCTCCACAAGTCGCTCCGTCCGCGAGCCCTCCTCCGCGAGGAAGAACGCCTTGGCGCACTCCTTCAGAAGGGGGCGCAGCAGCTTTTCGTCGGGAAAGACGACGAGCGTCGCGTGCGAGAGCGAATTGTTCTCCGCCTCGGCGCGGATCCTGCGGTATGCCGTTGTCTGTTTGAGCAGCGTTTTCATGGTTTTTTATACATGGGGACGGCGCCTGCGGGCGCGTCCTCCGCGATCTCCGCCCGCGGCAGCCCGCTTGCAAGCCGCACGAGCTCCGCGATCTCCTCCTCCTTGGTGCAGGGGGAGAGGTAGAACATGAGATAGTTCCCGTCGTTGAACTCGGGATACAGGCCGCGCTCCTCCAAATAGGCCTGCGCCGCGGCGGGCTGCGCAAAGGGGACGAGGAGCTTCGTCCAGTCGTCGTTTTTTACCGCCCCCAACGCCGCCTTCGCGCTCTCCGCCGCCCGCTCGATCCTCTCGTTGCGGGGGAACTTGACCGCGTACTCCACGCTCGCCATGATGGGATAGGAGGGCGACGAGGTGCGGAAGGTCTTTACGCCTGCAAGCAATGCGTCCGCCCACTCTTCGTCCGCCGAGACGACCGCGCCCTGCGTCATGGCGGGCAGCGACTTGTGCACGCCGTCCACCCACATGCAGGCGAATTTCCCCGCGTGCGCCGCCGTAAAGTGCAGATGCGAGCCGTGCGCCCCGTCGATGGCGAGGGGCTTGCCCGCCTGCGCGCAGAGTTCCTTCGCCGCCGCCAAGGGCGGGAGAAAGCCGTAATAATCGGGGGAGGTGAGCAGCAGGGCGTCAGCGGCCGCCACGGCCTCCTTCAGCGCGGAGACGGAGGGCTGTGCGGGAATGCCGCGCCGCGTTTTTTGCCCTATGGGGACGAGCTCCAGCCCCAACGCTTCGCACGCATTTTGCACACATGGGTGCGAAAATATGGGCGCTGCGACGCTGCGGACGCCCCTCTTTCGGAGGGCGAAGAGCATGGAGAACACCCCGCAGGTGCTGCCGTCGGTGAGCAGGAAACTTCGCGCCGCGCCGAGCAGCTTTGCGACGTCCTCCTCCGCCCGCTTCAGAACGCCCGAGGGCGACAGGAGACAGTCGGAATAGGAGAGCTCGGTGATGTCCGCGCCCGCGCGCTTGTGCCCGGGCGTATGAAAGGAGATGTGCTCCCTTTGGCTGCGGAGCATCTCCGCGATGTGCAGCGTCATGCGTATTTCTCGGCGATGTATTTGAGCAACGTCACCGCCTCGTATTTGAGATCTTCGCGGCCGTCGTTGGTGCCGTCATCGAAGTCGCTCTTGCCGTTATAGTAGATGAGAAAGTTGAGCTTTTCCCGCCCAACGCCGCCATCCGCCTTGGAGTAGGAGATGAACCGGTCGATGTCCGTGAGCCCGCCGAGACTGACGCCCGCCTGATAGACGTTGGTCTGCGTGCTGCCGTCGTCGAGGGTGACTTCCGAGCGGTATTCGGCATAGGGCAGCTTGGATGTGCCCAGCCCGCCCTTTGCGGGATCGAGCAGCCAGAGGTAGTCGGAGCGCAGCGTTTCGAGGCGCACCCGCTCCTCCTTGAGCCCCTCCGCGATCTGACTTTCGCTGCGGAAGCGGTTCATGTTGTTGGGGCCTTCCACGTTGCGGGCGCGGAAGCAGAGCTCCGCTTCGTCCGCGTTATACACGGGCGCCGTCCGCCATTCCTCCCCGAAGAAGCGGGCGAGGTAGCTATCGAGCTCGGCGAAGTACTTATCCATGCACCAGAACATGTTGAGCGATTCTTCCGCCTCGCCGGGGTGGGTCATGCCCATCGTGATGAGATCGGCGAAGGGAGTGATCCCCCCCTCCTCCGAGGTGTAGTCGGCGGCAAAGGCGACGGAGCCCTCGCCCGAGCTGCGGCGCGCCGAATAGGAGGCGCCCGCCATGAAGTCGTTGCCGAAGTTCTCCACGCGCACGTCGAGCACGTCGTAGGAGAGCAGGTCGTCCAGCTCGTCGGTGAAGTCGGTGTAGTCGCCGCCGAAGTTGAGCGCCCCATAGAGGTGCACATAAAATTTTTGCGCCCGCGCGGGCTTGAGCCCGACCATGGTGAAGAACAAAACAAGCGCCGCGATCACGGCGGCGATCGTGCAGGCGATTTTCAGCCAATCGTAGGAAAGCATGTTTCCGAGGCGTTGTTTTGTGATCCTTGCGTCCATTTTTCTCCCCGGGAGGCGCGAACTTCCGCGCCCCGCTTATTTTTTAGGTTTCATCGTGGGGAACAGCAGCACGTCGCGGATGGTGGGGCTGTCCGTGAGCAGCATGACGAGGCGGTCGACGCCGAGGCCGAGCCCGCCCGTGGGGG
>CANRFD010000150.1 GCA_947629845.1 uncultured Clostridia bacterium | reverse complement strand
GCACGCTCAAACAGGCGACGTTCTATCCCTTCAAATACATCTCCAATGCGGCGCGCGGCGAAACGGTGCGCACCTTCTCCGATAGCGACCGCTTTTCCAACATGTACGGTCGCGCCCGCTACATCAACGAGGCCGTCAATTTCGACAGGGCGCGTGGCACGGTGTGCGTCTCGCTCTGCAACTATGCGCAGAGCGCGCGGGAGGTGGAGCTGGAACTTCGCTCCTTCGGCGAGCTCAAGGCGGCGGAATACGTCGAGATGACAAACGCCGACCTCTCCGCCGTCAACACCTTCGCCGCGCCGGACGCCGTCGTCCCGCACGAGAGGGAACTGCCCGCCGTCAGGGAGGGTTCCCGCGTCACGCTCACGCTCCCCGCCATGAGCTGGAGCTTCTTAAAATTTTCGGTGAAAAAATCATAGGATAGGAGAATAAGATGTCCCCAAAAACCAAATTGATAAGGATGCTTACGTCGTGCTTTTTGGCGGTTGCCCTCGTCCTCTGCACGTGCGCCTGCTCGCTGTTCGGCGGCGGCAACGGCGGCGGCAATAGCGGAAGCGGCGGCAATGGCGGCGACCCCGAGATCCGCGCCGTCTACGGGATGTATGCGGAGAACTGCGAAGAGCGGGGCGAAGAGCCGCTTACCTACGAAGCATGGCTCGCCTCCATCAAGGGCGCACAGGGCGAAAAGGGCAACGGCTGGCTGTACGGCAACGGCCTGCCCAAGTCCGCACAGGGCGCCGACGGCGACCTCTACCTCGACTTCGCCACATGGAACGTCTACACCAAGGACGACGGAACATGGACGTTCCGCGGCTGCATCAAGGGCGAAAAGGGCGACAAAGGAGATAAGGGAGACAAGGGCGATAAGGGCGACGGCGCCACGGGCGGCGGCACCGACCCCGTCGATCCCTCCGACGGCACAATGGCCGACAATTTACAGTTCCATTTTCTTGAACTTGGGAACAAGTATACGGGGGACTGCACGCTTGTAAAGGTCGGCGATGTAGAAGTGCTTATTGATGCCGGTTCGCGCGAGGATTCCGGACCCGTGATCTCTTCATATATTGATGAATATGTGGAGGGCGAGCTTGACTACGTGATTGTGACACACGCACACCAAGACCACATTGCAGGTTTTGTCGATACTTCCTCGTCGAAAGGTGTCTTTTCGAGTTTTACATGCGGAACAATTATCGACTATGCGAGGAAAGATACAAGCTCTAAAATTTCGCAGTCTTACGAAGCGGCGCGAGATAAAGAAGTGCGTGAAGATGGCGCTGTACATTATAATGCGCTCCAATGCTGGAAAAATGAGGGCGGAGCAAAACAGTCTTACGACCTCGGCTCAGGCGTCACGATGAAAATCCTTTATCAGCAATATTATGAGAAAAGTGCATCTTCAGAAAATAATTATTCCGTCTGTGTGCTTTTCTCGGAGGGAGATAACCACTTCCTCTTCACGGGCGACTTGGAGGAGGCAGGGGAACAAAGTCTTGTGGCTTCCAATAACCTTCCGCACTGCAAACTGTTCAAGGGCGGCCACCACGGAAGCAGCACGTCGACCAATGAATGTTTGCTCGAAAAAATCACGCCCGATATGATTTGCATCTGTACCTGTGCGGGTACCTCCGAGTATGCCAACACTGACCCCGCGTCTTTCCCGACGCAAGAAGTGATAAATCGCATTGCGCCGTATACCGATCAAGTTTATATCACATCGCTTACGAAAAATGTTGTATTCCCTCCCAACAAATCGTGGGAAGTTGACTCTATGAACGGTAATATTGTCGTAACCTGGAATGGCGTCAAACTTACCGTGAATTGTAGTAACAACAACACCATTCTTAAAGACACCCAATGGTTTAAGGAGCACCGCACCTGCCCTGCGGCATGGTTGTCATAGTCTATGCCCGAGATCACCGCAATCACCCCGCAGAAAAAGGACGCTACCCGCTGTAACATCGAAGTGGACGGGCGGTTTTTCTGCGGCATGAAGCTGGAGACGGTCGTGCAAAACCGCCTGAAAGCGGGCACGGTCGTCTCGGAAGAGGAGCTCTCCCGCATGCAGCTCGAGAGCGAGAAGCGCACCGCGCTCGACAAGGCGCTCTCCCACATCTCCGCCTCCATGAAGACGGAGCGCGAGATCCGAGACTTCCTCCGCCGCAAGGGCTACCTGCAGGACGTCTCCGACTACGTCGTGGAGCGGATGAAGAGCTACGGCTTTCTCGACGACGAGGCGTACGCCAAGGCATACGTCGAGAGCGCGGGCAAGAACAAGGGGGCCCGTCTCATCGCCGCCGAGCTCAGGCGCAAGGGCGTCCCCGACGAGGCCGCGGAAGCCGCGCTCGCCTCTCTCTCGGGCGAAGGCGAGGCCGAAAGCGCCAAGCGCGCGCTGGAAAAGTACATGCGCGGCAAGTCGCCCGACAGGGAGACGCTCCAAAAGGCGTACAGGCACCTCCTCTCCAAGGGCTATGGCTACGAGGCGGCAAGCGCCGCGATCGGGAGTTTGCAAGATGCGGATTGAGCTCATCGAGGAGACGGTCTCCACCAACGACTACATCATGCGCTATCTCCCCGCGCGGGAGAACGTCATCGTCTGCGCCCGTCGGCAAACGGGCGGAAGGGGCACCAAGGGGCGCAGCTTTCTCTCCGAGAGGGGCGGCGTGTACCTCTCGGCGCTTCTTTTTTATCGCGAAGTCCCCGCCGCGGAGGCCTTCCGCGTGATGGCGCACGCCGCAGTCTCCGTCTGCCGCACGGCGGAGCGGCTGGGCGCCTCGCCCGAGATCAAGTGGGCGAACGACGTGCTCGCGGGCGGAAAAAAGCTGTGCGGCATTCTCATCGAGAACGGCGTGAAGGGGAGCGCGCTCGATTACAGCGTCATCGGCGTCGGGCTCAACGCCTGCAACGACGTCTCGCCGCTCGGCGGCATCGCCACGACGCTCACGGAGGCGTCGGGCAGGTACGTTTCGGCGGACGTTGCCCGCGAGACGCTCATCGGGGAGTTCTGCCGCCCGTCCACCTTTGCGGAGTACCTTTCCCGCGTCAAATTTTTGGGGAAGCGGGTCGCGGTGGAGGAGAACGGCCGCGCCTATTATGCCACCGCTCGGGCGATCCTGCCCGACGGCCGCTTGGAACTCGAGGAAAACGGCGTCCTCCGCCGTCTCTCCTCCGCCGAACTCCACCTCCTCCCCTAACCCGCGTTCATTACTTGTTCCTTTTGCCGCGGTAAACCGCGTCATCCTGTTCCGCCCCTTGCTTCCCCCCTTTGGGGGAAGTACCCGCGCAGCGGGGGATAGGGGTTCTTGCCCGCCTCCCGTCCGCCC
>CANRFD010000149.1 GCA_947629845.1 uncultured Clostridia bacterium | reverse complement strand
GGCTTTTCGCAGCTTGCCACGTCCTTCTTCGGCGCCATATGCCTAGGCATCCTCCGTGAGCCCTTCGTAGCTTGATCTTTCTCTACTCGTCTCTCACTTCGAAAAAAATTCTACAGTCTCGACAGAATTGTTCACTCAAAGTTCCTTCGAAATCTCTTCTCCGTCCTTCTCCGTATTAACCAATTCTTTCTTTTTTTAGAATTTCTTTGCCTTCGTACTCTCTACTTCGTACTCTTGCTATGCAGTTGTCAATCTTCGGCTCTCCCGCAACAACAGTCACGGGTCTTTGCCTTTTCACATGAAAAAGCACGCTGTCCTTCGCGACAGCTTTTACATCATATCATTTCAAATTCTTTTCGTCAAGCAATTTTCAAAGAAAAATTTGACTTTTTTACGGAAAATTCGGGAATTTTTACCGCACCGCAATATATATTCCGTCTCGGCGCAGCGACCACAAGATACGGGTCTCCCCCGCCCTCCGCTTTCCCCGCCGCGACCCGCAGAATGTGCCTTCCGGCCGCAAAACAACACTTTCCTCCCGCCGCCGCTTGACTGTCCGCGGCGAAAGTGCTATAATAAAAGAAGTATTATAATGAAAAGGGCTCGCGGTCCCGCCCCCGGGGTTTGCGGACTTCCCCCCAAAATATTCCGAAACTGCGCTGAAACCGCTCGGCCGATCGGGTTCGCCCGCCCATGCACGGGCAAAACGGCGTCCCCGCGGCGCTTCTACGGCGTCCCCGCGGCGTCCAAACGCATTTCACGGCAGTTTATAAGGAGTTGAAATGAAAATTCTCATCCTGACCGTCACGGCCGGCAACGGCCACAACGCCTGTGCGCAGGCGATGAAAAACAAGTTGGAAGCGGACTACGGCGCCACCGTGGAGGTCGTCGACCTTCTCAAATCGTTCTCCACGCGCACCAACGCATGGATCGCGGACAAGGGCTACAACCTCGCCGTCGGCAAGCTGCTGCCCGTCTACAACCTGTTCTTCAATCACTATAAAAAGTTAAAACCGCAAAAACGCTATTCAAATTCCTGCCAGTCCACCTGCCTCTCGACGGTCGGCGGGCTCCTCGCGAAGATCATGGAGTTCCGCCCCGACGCCATCTACTGCACCCATTACGACTGCGCCGTCGCACTCACCGACCTCCGCCTCGCGTACAAGATCCCGGCGAAGATCGTCGTCGCCAATCTCGACTACGTCTATTCCCCCTTCTGGGAATCGGCGATCGGGGTGGACTATTTCGTCATTCCGAATGAAGATTTTATCGGGGAGGGGTTGGAAAAAGGCTTCCTCGCCCAACAACTTCTGCCCTACGGCCTGCCCGTAAAACAGAACCCTGCCCCCGGAAAAAACAAGCAGGAGCTGCGGCGCGAACTCGGCCTTGCCGACAAGTTCACCGTGCTCATCATGTTCGGCGGAGGGCACTGGAAGGGCGCCTATAAAATCTTCCGCATGGCGGAACGCACCCTCCGCGGCCGCAACGCCCAGATCATCATGATCAACGGCAAGGACGAGAGCTCCTACCGCAAGATCGAGCGCAAAAAACCGTACGGCGTGCCCGTACTCAACGTGGGCTACACCTACGATATCCCCGTCTACCTCGCCGCTGCCGACGTCGTCATCAACAAGAGCGGCGGAACGGGCGTCACGGAGATGCTCGACGCCTCCCTGCCCATGCTCCTCTACGAAAAGACGCCCGCGCAGGAGCGGTACAACCTCGTCTATCTCAAGGAGAAGGGCGTGGCGCTCTCCTTCAAAAACGAGAAAACGCTGCGCGAAAACCTGCTGAAATTGCTCGAGGACGAAGAACTGCGCGGCAGCATGAAGGCGTGCATCGCGGAACTTGCGCGCAACGCAACGGACAAGACGGCCGCCCTGCTCGCGTCCTTCCCCGCGGCTGATTATTCGGGGCTCCCCGCCGAAGTTCCCGACCGCAAGACGGTGAAAAAAACGGTCAAGCGCGCCATGAAACGCGCCTCCCGCCCCTGACTTCCTCCACATAATCACATCATCCTGCCCCGCCATATTATTACGTCATGTTGAGCCACAGCCGACCGCACCCGCGGTCGGCTGTGTGTCGAAACATGTCCGCATTATAATTTTTCGCCCGCCTACCTCGTGCCCCTAAACGAAGTCCACCCCCTCGGCTCCCCCCTTTGGGGGAGCTGTCACGCAGTGACTGAAGGGGTTCTCCCCCCCCAAAAAACAGGCGAGACCCATCGCGGCCCCGCCTTTTTTCAACCCCATTCGCCCTATTTGCACCCGCTGCACTCGCTGCACTTGCCCGAGCATTTCTTCGCGGGCTTGCCCGTCGCCGAATACATGCAGCCCGACCAGCTTCTCACGGCCGCCGTGCCGCACGCGGGGCACATCACTTCCTCCCCGTAATTTTTAACGAGCTCTTCAAATTCCTTGCCGCATTGGGGGCACTTGTATTGCAGGATCGGCATCATTTCACCTCGTCCGCAATTATACACCCTTCGCCGCCCGTTTGCAAGCGTTTTCAGATGATACATTTTCCTTCGGTGAAACTCGTCACCAGCTCCTCCACGCGCGCCCCTTTCCGGTGGAAGCAGGCCACCATGTCCGAGGGCGAGGCGATCTTCCCGCTGTACCGTGCGCAATAATCGGCGAGCGCGGCAAAGAACCGCCTGTCGCCTGCGACCGCCCGCAGACTGTCGAATAGGATCACCCCCTTGTCGTAGGCGAGGTTGCGGTACTCATACTCCCCCGTGTACTCGGTGAGCGGCTTGGACATGCGTGTGTCGGCCTCCCCGCTCACCTGGGCATGTACGGAATAAAACGCGCGGTACGAGCGCTCGGACGAGGCCACCATGTCCGCATACGAGCCTCCGTATTCGGGGTGCGCGTCGAGGAAGAGCGCCGTCGAAAACTCGGCGAGTCCCTCGTCCTGCCACGCCTCGTTGAATTGGTCGCTCCCCACCATGGCGTACCACCACTGGTGCGCCGTCTCGTGCGCCGTAACAAGGGGCGCCTCGCCCGCCGTCAGGTCGCATGCGATCATGGAGAGCATGGGATATTCCATCCCCCCATAGGGAAGATCGGTCTGCACGACGGTGTACTGCGGATAGGCATATTCCCCGAACGTGTCGGAAAAATACGCGAGGCTGTCCGCCGCAACGCCCAACGTGCGCGAGGGGTCGGCGTCGTTAAAGTAGAAATATCGAACGGGCACGCCGCCCGCCTCCGCCTCGACGCTCTCAAACTCGCGCCCGAGCACAAAGGCGACGTCCCGAACGTTCTCCGCATGCAGCGAACACACCGCCTTGCCGTCCGCCTCCTCGCGCGCCGCCGCGCCGCAGACGGTGTACTCCGCGGGTACGGTGAGCGTCACGTCGTAATCGGC
>CANRFD010000148.1 GCA_947629845.1 uncultured Clostridia bacterium | reverse complement strand
ACTCCAACATCATCGTCGTCGCCGAGGGCGTGATGAGCGCGGACGCGTTCGCAAAGCAGCTGCAGGAGGTGACGACGTACTCCGTGCGCGCCACCAACATCGGGCACATCCAGCGCGGCGGTTCGCCCTCCATGGCGGACAGGATGCTCGCCGCACAGTTCGGCAACAAGGCGGTGCGCCTCCTGAAGGACGGCATTGGCAACCGCGTCGTCGGCATCCACAAGAACGAGATCATCGATATGGACATCATCGAGGCCGTCTCCATGAAGAAGAAGTTCAACTATGAGCTGTACGAGACGCTTCAGATGATCTCGATGTGAGAAAGAGCGGAAGGAAATTTCCTTCAAAAATCGAATTTTTCGCAGTAGCGTAATATAATAGGTTTGGCGGGAAACCGCCGACGCTTCCCGCAAGGGGAGCGCAAGGGGGTCGTATATGATTTTGACGGTCTGCATGAGCCCGAGCGTGGACGTGACCATTGAGCTCGATTCGCTGAACGTCGGGAAGGTGAACGTCGTGAAGAGCAAGACGCTCTCCTTCACGGGGAAGGCGCTCAATGTTGCGATCGGCGTGGCGCGCCTCGGTGCGGAGGCCTTTGCAACGGGCTTTATGTATAACGAGAACGGCGCGATGTTCGAACGCGCGCTGGACAAAGAGGGCGTGCCCTTCTCCTTTGTATGGAACAGCGGGCGCGTGCGCGAGAACTACAAGTGCATCGACAAGAAGTCGATGCTCACCGAGATCAACGACGTCGGCGAACAGGTCGGCGGGGATAAATTGCTCGAACTCATGCAGATGGTGCGCAGCACTTCGGCGCGCGCCGACGTGACGGTCATCTCGGGCGGGCTTCCCCGCGGCGTGGACACGAGTTTCTACCGCGAGATCTTCCGCGCGGTCGATCCCAAGTCCCTCCGCATCGCCGACACCGAGGGGGCGAAGCTGTTTGCGGCGCTCGAGGCGGGGGTGGATTTCGTCAAACCCAACCTCGAGGAGCTCGAAGAGACGCTCGGACGGCAATTCCGCGACAAGGACGACATGCTCGCCGGCTGCCGCGAACTTCTGGACAGGGGGGCGAAGAACGTGCTGCTCTCCCTCGGGAAGTACGGCGCGGTCATCACCAACGGCACGAGAAATTATTACTGCAAGAGCATCAACGTGGCGGTCAACTCCACGGTGGGCGCGGGCGACGGCATGGTCGCCGCGGCGGCGACGCTCATGCAGCAGGGCGCCGATCTTCCCGACATCCTCCGCGCCGGCGTGGCCGCAGGCACGGCGACGGTGACGACCTTCGGCACCATCTCCTTTACGAAGAACAAATACGACGAGATTTTCGACAGCGTGACGGTGACGGAGTTCTGACATGCTCGATCTTGCCACCATCAAAGCGGACAAAGAAGTGGAAGCCATCATGGTGATGTCCGGCAAGCAGATCGAGGCGCTCGGATTTACCGAGCATTCGCGCCGCCATGCGGGCATCGTGAGCAAGTGGTCGGGGGAGATCTTGCGCGCTTTGGGCGCCTCGCCCGAGCGCGTGCAGCTCGCCGAGATCGCGGGATATCTTCATGACATGGGGAACTGTGTCAACCGCATGGACCATGCGCAGAGCGGCGCCATTCTCGCCTATAAAATTTTGACCCGCCTCGGCATGGAGCCCACGGACGCGGCGGAGGTGATGATGGCCATCGGGAACCACGACGAGCACTTCGGTTCGCCCGTCTCGGATATTTCCGCGGCGCTCATCCTCGCCGACAAGGCCGACGTGCACAAGAGCCGCGTGAAGAAGCCCATCGAAAACGTGCTCACCGCCAACATCCACGACCGCGTGAACCTCGCCGCCGAGCGTTCGTACATCGCGACGGACAGGGAGAAGGGGGTCATCGCGCTCCACATCGAGATAGATACGGCGATCTGTTCGGTGATGGATTACTTCGAAATTTATTTCGGAAGGATGCAGCTGTGCAGGCGCGCGGCGGAATTTTTGAAGTGCAGATTTTCCCTCGTTATCAACGGGGCGGCGCTCCTTTGAAGGGCGCCCGAATGTGTAACTTTTGCGCCGTTTTGTTTCACGGCAAAAATTCGACATTTTTGCCCACAACCACAAGATATAGTGGTATGGAAAAAATTCTTTACTAAATTTTGTGGAAAACCCTTGACAAATCCGATGGAGTATTGTATGATAACAGCGTTCCCTTTTCGGGGGACGCTTTTTTGCGAAAGGGCACCAAACCTGCCTTTTTGCGCAACAACATTGGATAAGAGGTAGGCACTATGAAGATCATCAAACGCAACGGGACAGAGGTAAAATTCGACGTCGCAAAAATACTCAACGCCATAAGAAAGGCCAACAAGGAGGTCAGCGAGGACAACCGCCTTTCCGAAGAGCAGATCGCGAAGATCGCCGAGAAGGTGACGGCTCTTGCGGGCGACTTGAACCGCGCCGTCAGCGTCGAGGAGATCCAGGATTTCGTCGAAAACCAGATCATGGACCAGAAGGCGTTTGCCGTGGCGCGCAAATATATCACCTACCGCTATTCGCGCGCTCTCGTCCGGCGTGCCAACACGACGGATGAGCGCATCCTTACCCTGATCGAGTGCAACAACGAAGAGGTCAAGCAGGAAAATTCCAACAAGAACCCCACGGTGAACTCCGTCCAGCGCGACTATATGGCAGGCGAAGTCTCCAAGGATCTTACCCGCCGCCTTCTTCTGCCGAAGGAGATCGTGGAGGCGCACGACGAGGGCATCATCCACTTCCACGACGCCGACTATTACGCCCAGCACATGCACAACTGCGACCTTGTCAACCTCGAGGACATGCTGCAGAACGGGACGGTCATCTCGGGTACCTTCATCGAGAAGCCCCATTCCTTCTCCACGGCGTGCAACATCGCGACGCAGATCATCGCGCAGGTCGCCTCCAACCAATACGGCGGGCAGAGCATTTCGCTCACCCATCTCGCGCCCTTTGTGGACATCAGCCGCCAGAAGATCCGCGCCGAGGTCGCCGAAGAGCTGAAGGAAGTGGGCGTTTCCGATGAAAAACATATCGCAAAGATCGCCGAGCACAGGCTGCGCGACGAGATCAGAAAGGGCATCCAGACCATCCAATATCAGGTCGTGACCCTGCTTACGACGAACGGGCAGGCACCCTTCGTGACGGTGTTCATGTACCTCGGCGAGGCGCGGAACGAGCAGGAGAGGGCCGACCTTGCCATGATCATCGAGGAGACGCTGAACCAGCGCATCCAGGGCGTGAAGAACGAGTCCGGCGTGTGGGTGACGCCCGCCTTCCCCAAGCTCATCTATGTGCTCGAAGAGGACAACGTGCGCGAGGGGAGCAGGTACTTCTATCTCACCGAACTCGCCGCACGGTGCACCGCAAAGCGCATGGTGCCCGACTACATCTCCGAGAAGAAGATGCTCGAATT
>CANRFD010000147.1 GCA_947629845.1 uncultured Clostridia bacterium | reverse complement strand
CCCACCGTCGAAAAGCTGTACGAGGGCGCAAAACTCGCGCGGGAGAACGGCGTCGATCTCATTCTCGCCGTGGGCGGCGGCTCGGTGTGCGACTACGCGAAGGGCGTCTCCGTTTCGGCGTACTGCGAGGGTGACCCGTGGAAGAAGTACTACGTCGGCTCCGACGACCCGACATGCAAGATCATCCCCGTCGCGTGCGTGCTCACCATGGTGGGGACGGGCAGCGAGATGAACGGGGGCTCGGTCATCACCAACCGCAAAGAGAATTTGAAGATCGGGCGCGTGTTCGGCTCCGAAGTCATGCCGAAGTTCACGATTTTGAACCCCATATACACATTTTCCGTGCCGAAACGCCAGATGGTGGCGGGAATTTACGACGCGTTCAACCACATCTGCGAGCAATATTTTTCGGGCACGGACGACAACGTGAGCGACTGCATCTCCGAGGCGCTCATGAAATCGCTCGTCGCAAATTCGCGCATCGCGCTTCACGATCCCCAAAATTACGAGGCGAGGAGCAACATCATGTGGGCGGCGACGTGGGCGCTCAACACGCTCATCGCGGCGGGCAAGGACACCGATTGGGAGGTGCACATGCTCGGGCAGGCGGTGGGGGCGCTCACCGACGCCACGCACGGCATGACGCTCTCCGCCGTCACGCTGCCCTACTATCGGCACATTTTGCCGTACGGGGTGAAGAAATTCCGCCGTTTCGCCGTCGAGGTGTGGGGCGTGAAGGACGAGGGCGGTGACGAGGAAGTCGCCGAGGCGGGGTTGAAGGCGCTCGAGGGCTGGATGCGCGAACTCGGGCTGGCCATGAATATCACCGAACTCGGCGCCGACGCCGGCATGCTCGAAGCGCTCGCCGACGCCACCCTCGTGATGGAGGGCGGCTACAAGACGCTCACCCGCGGCGAGATCATAGAAATTTTCCGCGAGAGTTTGTAAAAACCGCAAAACGCTGCGAGAAATGCCCCTTTCGCCTGTACGGCGGAAGGGGTTTTGTATAGAACCCCTTCAGTCACTTCGTGACAGCTCCCCCAAACGGGGGAGCCAAGGGGGGGATTGCGCGTCATTCTGACGGGAGCGCAGCGACCGAAGAATCCCGATATGGAGAGTTCGGACTTCGTTGTTCGGGATCCTTCGCGGATAGGCGATTGCGGACTTCGTACAGCGGTTCGGCTCAGGATGACGCGTTCCCACTTGCGAGCGGGGCAGGATGACGCGGTTACCAAGCGCGGGGCAGTACAATTACGTCCACGCAGTATAATTACGTCATCCCGAGCTCTTTCGAGGGATGTCCGCAGTATAATAAGGACATGTTTCGACACACAGCCGACCGCGGGTGCGGTCGGCTGTGGCTACTTCGCCTATGGCTCGTGCCGCGCCTTAGTAGGCGAATAGTGCGCGCGGGGCAACATGACGTGATTTTATGGTGGTAGACGGCGGGGGACGGCAATTCGGTGGACAAGGGAAGATTCACTCGGCTCCTGCGGAGCCTCGGAATGAGGAGGACGCCCCACCCCCCTACCCCCCTCCCGCGGAGGGGGCAAGAATGGAAGGCTCCCGTGGAGGGGGCAAGAATGGGAGGCTCACGGGGTGGGGAATTTGCAAAAAAGGGGTTGACAGCGGTGTGCGGGCATGATATAATAATCAAGAATTAGGAAGCTAATTTATGTACGATAAGTTGTTTTTGGCGCTCATGGGCGCGTCGGCGGCGCATGCCGAGGCGAGCCGCGCCGTATTCGCCGATCTCGGGCTCACGGCGGGTCAGCCGAAAGTCCTCTATATCCTGCGCCGCACCGGGGGGATCGTGCAAAAGGATCTCGCCGCGCTCTGCGGGGTGTCGCAGCCGACGCTCTCCGTCCTTCTCGGCAAGATGGAAAGGGACGGGCTCGTCCGTCGCGAACGGGTCGCCTCGGAGGGCTGCAGGACGGCGATCCGCGTCTTGTTCACCGAAAAGGGGCGGGAGGTCGCGGAGCGGCTGGAGGAGGCCGTGGAGCGGCTCGAAAGCGTCGGGTTTGATGGGTTTTCCGACGAAAACCGCAAAACGCTGCTCGAAATGCTGTGTCGGGTGACGGAAAACATCCGAGAAAATAAAGGCAAAAACGGGGGAAAGACACAATGAAGAGACGGATCTTGATGCTTTTGACGGCGCTCGTCCTCGTGTTCGCGTTCGCCTTCGCCGGCTGCGGCGAGAGCGGCGGGAATGCAGGCGGCGGAACGACGGGAACGGGTGGCACCGAGCAAGGCGGCACCGAACAAGGCGGCACAGAACAGGGCGGCGAAGGAGGAGAAGAGGTGGAGCGCAAGCTGCGCAATTTGCCCGCGGACGTTGAGTACGAGGTGGACAGCTACGAACACGAGATCGAGGACGCGGAGAGCGGCGTGAAGCTGTACGGCTATATCTATCGTCCCATCGAGGTCGGGAAGTTCCCCGTCGTCATCATGTGCCACGGTTTCAACGGAAATTACGACGATTTTCCGCGCGAGTGCGAACGGCTTGCGCAGCGCGGCTATGTTGCGTACGCGTTTGACTTCGCCGGCGCGCAGGTGGGCGGAAAGAGCACGGGCAGAACCAAGGACGACTATTCGCCTCTGACCATGAAGGAGGATCTCATCATCGCCATCAAGCACTTCAAACAGCTGAAATGGGTGGACAATTCGCAGATCTTCGTCTGGGGCGGCAGCCAGGGCGGCTTTGTGGCGGGGCTCACCGCCGCCGACGACAGGGTGAAGGACGACATCGCCGCGCTCGCCCTCTACTTCCCCGCCTTCAACATTCCCGACGACCACAAGGCGGATCCCGAACAGACCTTCCCGTTTATGGGGTACTATCTCAATGCCGACTTCATCCGCAGCGTGAAGAACCTCGACCCGTTTGCCGTCATTCCCGCCTACAGGGGGGACGTGTGCATCGTTTGGGGCGACCAAGACGCCCTTGTGAAGAGGACGTATATCGACCAAGCTGCCGCGGCGTATGGCGACAGGGCGACGATCAACGTGCTCACGGGCGACGGCGCGGGGCATGGCTTTTCGGGCGCGGCGCTGAACAGGGCGATCGACATCGTGATGGCGTTTTTGGAGGCGCATACCTACGAAACGCCCAATTAAATTGCGGATATGGGGGCCCGTGCGGAGATTTTTCCGTGCGGGCCTTTTTTTGCGGGGGATGATACCTTTTTTTTGGGGGGGGTGCCGGGAACCCCTTCAGTCTCGGCGGAGCCTCGACAGCTCCCCCAAAAGGGGGAGCCAAGGGGGAGGCGAAGCGGTTTTCTTGTCATTTCGAGCGGAGCGAAGCGGAGTCGAGAAATCTTAAGATAAGGACATGTTTCGACACGCCCGCCGAAAAGAACATCGGCGGGCGGCTCAACATGACGTGATTATGGCTCAATCCCCATCACCGCCTACGGCGGAGCTTCAGCACAAGGCACGCCTGCGGCGCCC
>CANRFD010000146.1 GCA_947629845.1 uncultured Clostridia bacterium | reverse complement strand
CCGTCGTCGTCTCGATGCCCACGGTGTGGCCGTATTCGGGGTGGCCGGGGGTCTTGGAGCCGAGCTGGCGGAAGTTCTTCAAGTCGTCAATGGTCAGCCCGAAGCCATAGAGGTAGAGGAGGGCGTAGTCGAGCATGGAGCCGTGCCCCGCGGAGAGGATAAAGCGGTCTCTGTCGTCCCACTTGGGGTCTTTGTTGTTGAATTTCAAAAAGTTCTGCCACAGGGTGTAGGCGATGGGGGCGGAGCCGAGCGGAAGCCCGGGGTGCCCGGAGTTTGCCTTCTGAATGGCCTCTGCCGCGAGGATGCGGATGGCGTTGATCGTCGTCTGTTTCATGATAATTCTCCTTCTATAGATTTTATTGGATGATTTTTTGCAGATTTTCCGTATTTAAGAAGTCGTACCCCTTCAAAAATTCGTACAGCTCCTTCAGGATGGCGGCATTCCCGCCCGCGGTGTTGCTCTCCGCGTTGATGGGCATGATGGGTTCGTGCAGACTCATGCGGACAAGCGCCCAGCCGTCGCCGTGCTCCTTGTCGAAGTTGACGCGCACGCCCTCGAAGTTCTCGGGCACGACGGTGAGATAGGGCTTTTCCTCGGCATAGGCGCGGAAGTCGTCGATGACCTTCCCGCCGAGCGCCTTAAAGTCGGTATCGGGGGCGAAGGCAAGCCGCACCTCCTCGGCCTCCGCGGGCTCGGGCAGGTCTTTTATCATGCTCTCGAGGTCGCCCTTCTGCGCGAGGGCGATCAAGAGCCGCGTCACGAGGTAGGCGCCGTCGTCGAGGAAGTAGTTCTCGGCAAGCGCCGCGTGCCCGCTCGTCTCGATGGCGAGAGGGGAATACACGCCCTCCGCATTCAGCCGCTTCGCCTCGTTGATGACGTTCTTATAGCCGCGCTTGAACCGCCTCTGCACGCCGCCGCGGCTTGCGATGAATGCGGCGAGCCCGTCGCTCGTCACCGAGTCGGTCACAATGGTCGCCCCCGCCTTTTCCTCTAATAGGATGGCGGAGATGAGCGCGATCAGGCGGTTGCGGTTGATCTCGTCGCCCGTGGGCGCCACCGCACCCGCGCGGTCGACGTCGGTGTCGAAGATGATGCCGAAGTCCGCACCGCTCGCCTTCACCGCCGCGCACACGGAGGCCATCGCCTCCCTGTTTTCGGGGTTGGGGATGTGGTTGGGGAAGGTGCCGTCGGGCTCCAGAAATTGCGAACCCTCCGTATCCGCGCCGAGGGGCTTCAACACGAGGTCGACGTAAAATCCGCCCGCGCCGTTGCCCGCGTCCACAACGATCTTCTTGCCCGCAAGGGGCGTCTCCGCGCCCGTCGCCGCCCGCACCTTCTCCACGAGGCCGGCGGCATATTTTTCGATATAGCTGCATTCCGTCACGGCGCCCCGCGGGCCGCTGCGCACAAAGGGCGCCGCTGCCGCCGCAAGGATGTCGCGGATGTCGTCCCCCTCGAGCCCGCCTTCCTTCACGAAGAACTTCAGCCCGTTCTTGTCCATGGGCAAATGGCTTGCCGTGATCATGATGGAGACGTCCGCGCCGAAGTCGTCCTGGAGCAGCATAAACATCGACGGGGTAGAGGAGAGCCCCGTCAAAATGACGTCGCCGCCGAAGTCGGTGATGCCCGCGCACACGGCGGAGGCAAGCGTCTTGGCGGTGATGCGGGAATCATACCCCACCGCAACGGTGAGTTTTTGCTTCCCCGTGTAATTTTTTGCCCAGAGGTAGAACGCGGTCGCAATGCGGGAAACGGCATATTCCGTCAGGTCGGCGTCGCCCTTTTCCGTCTTGAGCGCCGTCCCGCGCACGTCCGTCCCGTTTTTGAGTGCCAAATAGTCGGTCATGTAAATCCCCCTTCCGGCGGCGTCTCTTGCCGCCGCTTGTAATTATTATACAGGCACGCGCGCGAATTTTCAAGGGCTTTTCCGAAAAAAGAAAACAATTCGGTCAAAAATCTTGCGATTGCTTTTCGCATATGGTATAATAAACGTCGACGGAGGGAGTGACTCGATGTACAAATTCACACTGTCTACCGATTCCACATGCGATCTCTACCACGACTATCTCGTAGAGAACGGCATCGCGCGCGTCGCCCACACGTTTACCGTGGAAAAAAACGGCGTCATGGAGGATCGGTTAGACGATTTCCGCAGCTACGACGAATACGTCGCCTTCTATAACGAGCTTCGCAACGGCGCCTTTTCCCGCACGGCGATGCTCAACTATTCGGCACACTACAACCACTTCCTCTCGCTCGCCGAACAGGGCGCGGAGGAGGTCGTGCACGTCACCATCTCCTCGGGTCTCTCTCCCACCAAGGACGTCGCCGCACAGGCCGCTGCCGACGTCAAAAAGCTGTACCCCAAGTTCAACGTCACCGTCCTCGATCCGCTCACCGCAACGGTGGGGCAGGGCGCCATCGTCATGCTGGCGTTAAAGTGCCGCAACGAGGGCAAGACGGCGGAGGAAACGCGCGACTACTGCAACTCCAAACGCCTGCACATCCAGCACTTCATCGTCGCCGGCGACCTCGACTATCTCCGCAAGGGGGGAAGAGTCTCCGCCGCGGCGGCCGCATTCGGCAACCTGCTCGGCATCCGCCCCATCATCTCCTTCGATAACGAGGGGAAGCTGTTCCCGCTCGCCAAGGTCAAGGGAACGCGCAAGGCCATCTCCTTCATCAAGGCCAAGATCGAGAAGGAGGGCCCGGACGAGCTGAACATGCTCTACATCGTACATACCGACAACGCTCCCGTCGCCGAGGAGCTCGCCGCATACGTCCGCGAGACGCTGCATATCGAGCCTTACATGCACATCATGGGGCCCGTCATCGGCTCCCATGTCGGTCCCGACGCCTTTGCGCTCGGCTACATCTCCCGCAGCCTCCGCAACACCTTCTGACCCCGCAGGGGGTAGGAGGGTGGGTCTCCTCATTCCGAGGCTCCGAAGGAGCCGAGTGAATCTTCCCTTATCAATCGAATTGCCCCCGTCTTGGCTCCCCCTCGAGGGGGAGCTGTCGAGGCCTTAGCCGAGACTGAAGGGGTGTCACAAAATCACGTCATGTTGAGCCACAGCCGACCGCATCCGCGGTCGGCTGTGTGCCGAAACATATCCGCATTATAATCCCCGCCCATCCCCCGCGTCGGTTTGTCGCGAAGCGCGCCTATCCTTGCCCCCTCCATGGGAGGGGGGTGGGGGGTGGTCTCCTCATTCCGAGGCTCCGCAGGAGCCGAGCGAATCTTCCCTTATCTCCCGTCCCGCTCCGAAAGGCTTCCCCTTTTGCAAAGGGCGCCGCAGGCGTGCCTTGTGCTGAAGTACCCGCTCCGCGGGGGATAGGGGTTCTCGCCCGTCCCCGTGCGCCCCCGTCTTGGCTCCCCCTCGAGGGGGAGCTGTCGAGGCCTTAGCCGAGACTGAAGGGGTGTCACATAATCACATCATGTTGCCCCGCGCGCCTTATCTATCGTCCC
>CANRFD010000145.1 GCA_947629845.1 uncultured Clostridia bacterium | reverse complement strand
TGTTGAGATTGCCGCCCATGAACTCCGTCTGGCGCACGATCTTGAGCGCGGTCGAGCGGCGGTTGCGCATGGTGACGCCGTAGGTGTAATCCACAAGCGCCTCGTCCCCCGTGAATGCGACCTGTATGAGACTGTCGCAGCACAGCTTTTTGGGGTCGATCTCCACGTCGGCGGGATATGCCGCAAAGCCGACGGTGGTGAGTTTGTCGTGCCCTTCGATGGGCGTTTCGATGAAATAGACGGCGGTGTCGCCGTAGAGATACTTCTTGAAATACATGCTGTTTGCCAAATCGGGGGCGGCAAGAGCGCCGCCCCCATCCCGACTGCCGATTATCTTCTCGTCTTCCAGACTGCGTCAGACCACATGAGCTTTTCCTTGAAGGCGTTGATCTCGGTGTTCTCGTCGATGAGAATGACTTCGACGCCCCACATGTTGCCGAGGTCGACCATTTGCTGCGCCGTCACGACGGAGGAGACCACCGTGTGGTGTGCGCCGCCCGCATAGATCCAAGCGGCGACGCCGTCCTTGAAGTTGGGCTGATACTGCCACATGAGCCCGCCGACGGGCAGGTTGGGCATCGGGTGCGGATACTTGACGAGCTTGATCTTCTGCACGATGAGACGCATTCTGTCGCCCATGTCGATCATGGAGACGGCGATGGCCTGCGGCGCTTCGATGCCCTCGAATACGAGGCGGGCGGGGTCGGACTTTCCGCCGATCCCCAAGGGGTGAACCTGAATTTCGGGCTTGGTCGCCGCGAACTGCGGGGAGACCTCGAGCATGTGCGCGCCGAGGCAAAGTCCGTCTTTTAAGTCGTAGGTGTAATCTTCCATGAGACCGGTGCCCTTCTGATCGGCCATGTACTGCATGGTGGCGCCGAGCGCGGCGATCTTCCAATCGCCCTCCGCGCCGAAGCCGTAGCCCTTGGATTGCAGATCCTGAATGGCGAGCCCGGGCAGTTGGTTCATGCCGTGCAGAGAGCCGAAGTGATCGACGATGCCGATGTAGCCACCCTTCTCCCTGCAGAATTTATCCATGGCGATCTCGTACTTCGCCTGCTCGCGGACGACGGAGATGCGGTCGGTGCCCATGGTGTATTTTTCGGCATACTCCGCCATGAGAGCGTCCACTTCCTCCTCCGTGACCTGATCGATGTAGTCGACAAGGTCGCCGATGGGATAGTAGTCGACCTGCCAGCCGAGGTTGATGTGGGCGTCGATCTTGTCGCCCTCGGTGACGGCGACATCGCGCATGTTGTCGGAGAAGCGGCAGACCTTCACCGTCTTGGAGAAGGCGTAGCCGGCGGCGACTTTGCACCACGAGGCGAGCTCTTCGAGCGCCTTCTTATCCTTGTAGTAGCCGACGATGACCTTGTTGTCCATGCGAAGGCGGGCGACGATGTAGCCGAACTCCCTGTCGCCGTGGGCGGCCTGATTTTCGTTCATGAAGTCCATATCGATGGCGTCGTACGGGAGCTTCTCGTTGTACTGCGTGGCGAAGTGGCACATGGGCTTTTGCAGCATCGAGAGCCCCTTGATCCACATCTTTGCGGGCGAGAAGGTATGGCACCATGTGATGATGCCGATGCAGTTGTCGTCCGCGTTGACCTTTTTGACGGCCTCGATGACTTCGTCGGAACTCTTGCACGTCGTGAGATATTTCACCGTGACGGGCACGTGCTTGCTGACATAGTTCGCCATCTCCTTGGAGTGCTGTGCGACGTGCTGCAGAACATCGTCGCCGTACAGCGTCTGCGAACCTGTGAGCCAATAGACAATTTTTTCTTTCATGATATGTTACCCCCAATTTTGGTTTTTTTTGGTTTTTTTTGGTTTTTTTTGGTTTTGTGGTTTTTTTGGTTTTTTTCGGATTCGGACTTCGTTGTTCGGGATCCTTCGCGGACAGGCCGCTGCGGACAAGCGCGGCATAATTACGTCACCTTGAGCGTAGCCGAAAGGTGTCCGCATTATAATAAGGACATGTTTCGACGGAGCTCAACATGACGTGATTTATAGCGCAATCCCCATCACCGCCTACGGCGGAGCTTCCCCTTTGCAAAAGGGGAAGCCTTTATGGCGGAATTATTTCTTTGTTTGTCCGTAATATGCGTTCTTTCCGTGCTTGCGCCGGTAGTGCTTCTCCATCATGAACTTGTCGGCACGGGGCGCCTGCGGGTTGATCTGCTCGGTGAGATATGCCATTTTGGCGACCTCCTCGATGACCGTCGCGTTGTACACGGAGTTTGCGCCGTCCTTGCCGAATGCGAACACGCCGTGGCTCTTGATGAGCACGCCGGGGACTTCGAGGGGGTTCAGTTTATCCTGTTTGAACCGCTCGATGATGACGAGCCCCGTGTTCTTCTCGTACTCGCCCTCGATCTCCTCTTGTGTGAGCGAGCGCGCGCAGGGAATGTCGCCATAGAAATAGTCGGCATGCGTGGTGCCGTAGAACGGGATATCCCGCCCCGCCTGCGCCCACGCCGTTGCGAACGTGGAGTGCGTGTGCGTGACGCCGCCGATGCCCGGGAACGCCTTGTAAAATTCGATGTGGGTGGGCGTATCCGACGAGGGGCGAAGGTCGCCCTCCACCACCTTGCCGTTCAGGTCGACGACGACCATGTCGCTCGCCTTCATCCCGTCGTACTCGACGCCCGACGGCTTGATGACGACGAGCCCCGTTTCCCTGTCGATCTCGGAGACGTTGCCCCACGTGAACAGGACGAGCTTGTTCTTCACGAGATCGAGATTTGCCTTTAATACCCTCTCTTTTAATTGCTCTAACATGATTTTCCCCCTTTATTGCATGCTGCGGACGGCTTCGCGTACGATGGGAAGCCCTTCGACATAGCGCTTTGCGAACTCCTCGAAGCCGGCGACGTCGGCGGGGTCGGGTGCGAGCGTAACGCCCTCCTGCCCTGCGAACACGCGCTCGTCGAGGTATTCTTCGAGGCTCTCGCCCTTGTTTTTGGTGATGAGATAGTTTGCGAGGATGGCCATGCCCCACGCGCCGCCTTCGCCCGCCGTCTTCATGACGGTGACGGGCGCATTGATGGCTGCCGCGAGGTAGCTCTGCCCGACGCGCTCCGTCTTGAAGAGGCCGCCGTGACCCGTGATCTTGTCGAGCTTGACGCCCTCCTCTTTGAGCATGATGTCGCACCCCACCTTGAGCGCACCGAACGCCGAATAGAGGTGCGTGCGCATGAAGTTTGCAAGGTTGAAGTTAGCGTCGGCCTTTCTCACGAAGAGCGGGCGGCCGTGCTCCACACCCGTGACGTGCTCGTTGGAGACGTAGTTGTAGGCGAGCAGCCCGCCGCAGTCCTTATCCCCCTTCTCGGAGGCGAAATACAGCATGTCGTACAGCTTCCACTTGGGGATATCGACGCCGAGCTCTTTTGCAAATTCGCCGAAGATGCCGACCCAGCCGTTGAGATCGGACGTGCAGTTGTTGCAGTGCACCATGCCGACGAGGTCGCCGACGGGCGTCG
>CANRFD010000144.1 GCA_947629845.1 uncultured Clostridia bacterium | reverse complement strand
TCGGCACGGGCGGCCCCGGCTATCACATCAGGGGAGAATTTCGCGCCAACGGCTTCAAAAACGACTTGAAGCACGAGCGCGGCGTCCTCTCCATGGCGCGTGCGCAGAACCCCGACAGCGCGGGTTCGCAGTTCTTCGTCATGCATGCGGACGCCTTCTATCTCGACGGGCAGTACGCCGCCTTCGGCAAGGTCATCGAGGGCATGGACGCGGTGGATGCGATCGCGTCCGTCCGCACCGATTTCCGCGATAGACCCATGCAGGAACAGCGCATGAAGAAGGTAACGGCCGAGACCTTCGGCAAAGTTTATCCCGAGCCGCAAAAAATTTAGGAGTCCGCGATGTCCGAAAAATTTTACGAAAATCCGCTGAATACACGCTACGCGAGCCGCGAAATGCAGGAAAATTTCGGCGATGAGAAGCGCTTCCGCCTGTGGCGCAAGCTGTGGATCGCCCTCGCCGAGAGCGAAATGGAGCTCGGGCTTCCCATCACCAAGGAACAGGTGGAGGAGCTCAAGGCGCACGAGGCGGATATCGACTATCAAAAGGCGGCCGCCTACGAGCGGGAAGTCCGCCACGACGTCATGGCGCATGTCAAGGCATACGGCGACGTCGCGCCCTCCGCGCGCGGCATCATCCACCTCGGCGCCACGAGCTGCTTTGTCGACTGCAATTCCGAGCTCATCATCATGCACGACGGGCTGGAGATCATCCTGAAGAAACTCGTCAACGTCATGGACAAGTTGAAAAACTTCGCCCTGCGCTACAAGGATGTGCCCACGCTCGGCTTTACGCACCTGCAGCCCGCCCAACTCACAACGGTGGGCAAGCGCGCCACGCTGTGGTTGCAAGATTTGATGCTCGACTACGAGAGCCTTACCGCATTGCAGGAGAAATTGCGCCTACGCGGCGTAAAGGGGACGACGGGCACGCAGGCGAGCTTTCTCGACCTCTTCGACGGCGACGAAGAGAAGGTCAAGGAGCTCGAACGCCGCGTCGTTAAAAAACTCGGATATGAGAAGGTCTACGCCGTCACGGGGCAGACCTATCCCCGCAAATTCGACTACAACGTGCTCTGCGTCCTGTCGCAGATCGCGCAGAGCGCCTACAAATTCTCCAACGATATCCGCCTCCTGCAAAATATGAAGGAGGTGGAGGAACCCTTCGAAAAGTCGCAGATCGGCTCGTCCGCGATGGCGTACAAGCGCAACCCGATGCGCTGCGAGCGCATGGGCAGCCTTGCCCGTTACATGCTGTCCCTGCCCGTCAACAGTGCCGTCACCGCCTCCACGCAGTGGTTCGAACGCACGCTCGACGACAGCGCCAACCGCCGCATCGTCAACGCGCAGGCCTTCCTTACCGTCGACGCCATTCTGAACATCTACATGAATGTGGCGGAAAATCTCGTCGTCTACGAAAAGGTCATCGCCCGCCACATCGCCGCGGAACTTCCCTTCATGGCGACGGAGAACATCATCATGGAGTGCGTCAAAGCGGGCGGCGACAGGCAGGAACTGCACGAGCGCATCCGCAGGCTCTCGCAGGAAGCGGGGCGCGTCGTCAAAGAGGAGGGCGGAGAGAACGACCTTTTAGAGCGCATTTCCGCCGATCCGCTCTTCTCCGCCGTCCACGGAAAGCTCGGCGAGATCGTCGACGCAAAGAAATTCATCGGCCGCGCGCCGCACCAGACGGAAGAATTTATCGCAAACGAAATTCAGCCCATTCTCGCCCGTCATGCCGCAATTTTGGGGCAAAAGGGCAACGTAAATATTTGATTTTCGAATTTTGCGAAGTATTATGCGTGACATAATATAGAATTTCGGCGCGTTTTTCATCATATTGCGCCCGCACTTTGCGCAAACTTTTGGTATGCGTTATCAAAAGGTGTGCGTGGAGGTCGTCGCCCGTTTTTCGAGCAACGGCGGCATGCGGCCCGTCGAGCTCATCTGGACGGACGGCGCAAAGTACGATATCGACCGCGTTCGGTTTATGGAACGCGCGCCCGCCCGCGTCAGCTCGGTACTGCCCATCCGCTTTACCTGCCTGATCGGCGGGAAGGAAAAATTTCTCTATTTCGAACCCGAAAAAATGCGTTGGTTTGTGGAGGTCGGCGTTGGCGCCTGATTTTTCGCGCTGCATTCTGCACAGCGATCTGAACAACTTTTACGCGTCCGTCGAAATGTTGCGGCGCCCCGAGCTCAAGGACGTCCCGCTCGCGGTTTGCGGCAGTTTCGAGGATCGCCACGGCGTCGTGCTTGCAAAGAACATGCTCGCAAAGGCGGCAGGCGTCAAAACGGGGGAGGCCTTCTTTCAGGCGCGCAGAAAGTGCCCCGATTTGACAAGCGTCCCCGCCGATTTTCCCTCCTACCTTCGCGTTTCGCGTGCTGTGCGGGAGATCTATGCCCGCTACACCGACCTGATCGAGCCCTTCGGCATCGACGAATGCTGGCTCGACGTCACGGGCAGCAGGAACATGTTCGGCGACGGGGTGAAGATCGCCAACGAGATCCGCGAAGCGGTGAAGCGCGAGATCGGCGTGACGGTGAGCGTCGGCGTAAGTTTCAACAAAATTTTCGCAAAACTCGGCTCGGATATGAAAAAACCCGACGCCGTAACGGAGATCTCGCCCGAAAATTATAAGGATACGGCGTGGAAGTTGCCCGTTTCCGACCTCTTATATGTGGGAAAGTCGACGGCGCGGAAGATGTCGCTGCTCGGCGTCGCCACGATCGGCGACCTCGCTCGGGCGGACGAAGCGCGGCTCGTGCAGGAGCTCGGCAAGTGGGGGAAGGTGCTGCACGACTATGCCGCCGGCCTCGATACCTCTCCCGTGGCGCCCACGGGGGCGGAGCGCGAGGTCAAGAGCATCGGCAACAGCCTCACCTGCTACCGCGATCTCACAACGGAGGAGGATGTCCACCTGCTTTTTCTGCTCCTTGCGGAGAGCGTGGCGTCCCGCGTGCTCGAAAGCGGGCTCGGCAAGGCGGGAACGGTCAAAATTTACGTCACGGACAGCGAGCTCAACCACTTCGGCAAGCAGGGCAAACCGGCGCGTCCCACGCGCAACGCAAAGGAGATCGCCGACTGCGGCATGCAGCTCTTCCGTGCGCTGTACGGGTGGAAATTCCCCGTGCGCGCGCTCGGTGTCGCGGTGAGTGACTTTTCCGACGCCCAACAGCTCGACCTCTTCGGCGACGCTTCGGCGGAGGAAAAAGAGGATCGGTTGGACGCCGCCGTCAAGAAACTTCGCGATAAATACGGCAACCGCGCCCTGCAGCGTGCCACCATTCTCGGCGATAAGCGGCTCGCCGAGATGGACATCAAGGGAGCGCACATCGTCCACCCCGAGGGGCATCGCGGCGGCCAAACGTAAAAGTGTGTGGAAAATCGCGGAAAAGTGTTGACAAACGCCGTCGGATGGTATAAAATATACCGTGCACACAGGGGAGTAGTTCAATGGTAGAGCAACGGTCTCCAAAACCGTCTGTTGCGTGTTCGAGTCGCGTCTCCCCT
>CANRFD010000143.1 GCA_947629845.1 uncultured Clostridia bacterium | reverse complement strand
GGAGCAAGCCCTGTTTTATCCGAAAGTTCCTTTAAGGAAATACCGTCGGCATTCCATAAAACATACAAAATACGCCCCTGCGCCCCATTGAATGCGCTGATATTTTTCTCGTTCAAAATCTTTTCAAATATCCTGCCGCCGATCTGCTTGATCTGCGATACCAAAAATCCAAACTGACTGTCCATAGAAATCTCCCTATCAATTCCATATAGAATTATACTATATAGTATTATTTATGTCAAGCATCCTGCTACCGTAAATTTTTCGTTGCGCGAAAGTTCGCATAAAAATTTTTCTCCCTGCGCACATTGTGCATAGGAGGAAATTATGAAGAAGTTTTTGGCAATCGGCGCGTTGGCGCTTGCGCTCTCCGCGACGGCTGCCACGGGCGCGACGGCTTTCGCCGTAACCCGTGCGCACGACGCGACCGATACGGCGCTTGTCTCCGTCCTTCCCGCCGCCGTGCTCCGCCAGGGGAGCAAGGGCAGCGAGGTGAAAGAGGTTCAGCGCAGATTGAAACAATGGGGCTACTATTCGGGCGCAGTGGACGGCGTGTTCGGCGCGGGTACCAAGCAGGCGGTCATCGCCTTTCAGAAGAAGAACGGGCTCACGGCGGACGGCGTCGTCGGCAGGTCGACCTACAAGGCGCTCGGCATGAACGATTCCTACAATGCGCTCGGGGGTTCCTCGGGCGGCTCGGGCAATTCGGGCTCCTCGGGCGGTTCGGGCTCCTCTTACACCTCGTCCGATCTCTACCTTCTCGCCAAGTGCATCTATGCCGAGGGCAGGGGGGAGAGTTACACGGGGCAGGTCGCCATCGGGGCGGTCATCATGAACCGTGTGAGAAGTTCGAAGTTCCCCAACACCATCGCGGGCGTCGTGTACCAGCAGGGCGCGTTCATCGGCAAGCACGTGTTTGCCATTTAAGGAGGAGATATGGAAAAGAAAATCGGAAGTAATGTGTCGAGCGGTGCGGAAAAGGTGGAGAACGTGGAAAGCAAGATCGAGGCGCAGGACGTGGACGCGCCCGCAAAGAAGCGCACGGCAAAATCCAAAAACGCTGCGGGAAAAACCCGCCCCGCCGTGAAAAAATCGACGAAGAAGGCCATTTCCAAAGAGGAAAAGAAGGAGCGTGCCGCCGCGGAAAAGCGGGTGGACAAGGCGAAGGCCAAGGCCGCCAAAAAGCAAGAAAAGGCGCTGAAAAAGGCGGAAGTCAAGCAGAAAAAGATAGAAAAGAAGGCGGAGATCAAGGCGAAGAAGCTCGCCCGCAAAGAACTCGTCGCCAAAAAGCGCGCCGAGCGCAAGCAGGCCAAGATCGAAAAGCGGGCCGCGCTCAAGGAAAAGAAGCTCGAGCGCCGCGCGGAGAAGATCGCCCGCCGCGAGATGCTGAAAAACGAGACGAAGGCGGAGAAGCAGAAGCGCATCGCCCGCGAAAAGAAGGAACGCATCGCGTTGAAGCGGCAGCGTCAGGCCGCGCGCGAAAAGGCACGTGAGGACAAGGTGAAGTCGCGCAGGGCGGCGCACGCCCGCAAGGCGGCGGATAAGAAGCACAGGCGCGAACAAAAGACGGAGCGCAAGGCGAACAGGCGCGGGTTCGGCGGCTGGCTCGCGGCGGTCATCTCCCTCGGCGTCGCCTGCCTCGCGCTCTCCACCGTCGTCGCCTACGGCGCGTTTGAGATGAACGACATGCAGGTCGCCTCCGAGAACGGCTACCGCGCGACGCTCTACGAGCTTGTGTCCGTCTCCGAGGACATGGACAACAACCTCTCCAAGTTGCGCGTCTCCTCGGGCGCGAACGAGCAGCGGCGGCTTCTCACCGACGTGCTCGTGGACACGGCGCTCATGGAGAGCGCGTTGGAGCGCATCCCCGTCGATCAGGCGACGAGCACGGACATCTCGGCGTTCGTCAACAGGACGAGCCGCTACGCGAGCGGGCTGCTCTCCAAACTTGCCTCGGGCAAGGCGTTGAGCGCGGACGAACTTTCCACCGTCTCGGCGCTGTACGAGATAAACTCACGGCTTTATGATGAATTGAACGATATCGCAACGCACATGGAAACCGACGACTTTACCGCATTTCTGCACGGAAGCGACAGCGATGTGGGGCAAAAATTCGGCGAAATCGGCCAAAATGCCAACAAGTCGCAGGAAATTTCCGACGCGCCTTTCTCGAACGAGGGCAACGTGGGCGAAAACCGCCTTGCCGCGCTCCCGGAGATCTCTTCCTCCGAGGCGAAGGAGAAACTCGCGGAGTACCTTTCGGCCTACCGCCTGCAGGAGATCGAGTACACGGGGGAGACGGCGGCGCCCGGCATGACGTGCTACAACTTCGAGATGAAGGACGAGGACGGCGTCACCCTGTTCGCCGAGATTACCAAAAACGGCGGAAAGCTCGCCTTCTTCGACACCTACGAAGAGTGCACGGAGAAGAATTTCGACCTCGAGACGTGCGATAAACTCGCCCGTGACTTCCTCGCCGAACTCGGTGTGGACGACGTGGAGGCGGTGTGGCTCTCCGACGGCGGCATGGTTGCCGATCTCACCTACACGGCGATAAGCGGCGGCGTACGCGCCTATCCCGATCTCATCCGGGTGCGGGTGTGCGAATCCAAGGGCAGGGTCGTGGGCATCGACGCGCGCGGGTACCTCGTCAACCACCACGAACGCACCTACGAGGCGAACCTTACGGAACGCGAGGCGCGGGAGACGCTCTCCTCCGAACTCACCGTCGAGGCTTCGAGCCGTGCGCTCATCCCCCTGGACGGGCAAGAGGTGCTGTGCTACGAATTTGTGTGCGACTACAACGGACAGCAGTATATCGTGTACGTCGACGCAAATTCGGGGGAAGAGGTGCAGATGTACCGCGTCCGCGAGAGTGCGCGCGGGAGCTATCTCGAATAACCGTAAAACCCCGTTCGGGGTATGGATGGGGAAGTATCCTCCGCTCTTGCGGGGGATATTTCCTTGCATAGAGGCTTTGCCGATGAACGAAAACTTACGGTTCACTTGGAGGGAAAAGCAAGGGGGCTACCGCGGCGCATTATAATAAGGACATGTTTCGACTACGCTACGCTCCGCTCAACATGACGTGATTTATATGGTAGGGGTGTCATTTCGAGCGAAGCGAAGCGGAGTCGAGAAATCTCAAAATAAGGTAGAGATGTCTCGACGGAGCTCGACATGACGTGATTAGTGTGGCGGGGCGGTAAACAAATGGTACGCTCCGCTCAACATGACGTGATTTTGTGGCGGGGCGGGGGATAAGGGAAGATTCACTCGGGCTACGCCCTCGGAATGAGGAGACGGGGATTGCGCGTCATTCTGACGGGAGCGTAGCGACCGAAGAATCCCGATATGGAGAGTTCGGACTTCGTTGTTCGGGATCCTTCGCGGATAGGCGATTGCGGACTTCGTACAGCAAGTCGGCTCAGGATGACGCGGTTCCCAACGCGGGGCAGGATGACGTGATTTGTGTGGCGGGGGCGTCATTTCGACCAAGCCGCGTAAGCGGCGCGTGG
>CANRFD010000142.1 GCA_947629845.1 uncultured Clostridia bacterium | reverse complement strand
GCTCCCCTCCGTGATCTCGGAGGGGAGCGGCGGCATCTCGGGCGGACAGCGGCAAAGGCTGCTGATCGCGCGTGCCATTGCGCCCAAACCGAAGATTTTGATGTTCGACGAGGCAACGAGCGCGCTCGACAATCTGACGCAAAAAAAGGTCTCCGATGCGCTCGCCGCGCTCAAATGTACGCGCGTCGTCATCGCCCACAGACTGTCGACGATCAAACAGTGCGACAGGATCATCTATCTCGAACAGGGAAAGATCGCGGAAGAGGGCACCTACGAAGAACTCATCGGGAAGAACGGGAAGTTCGCAGAGCTCGTCGCACGGCAGCGCCTCGACGGCGAGGGGGCGTCGGCTCCGGATCGGCCGTAAGGGCAATCGTTAGGATTTGTTTGAACAAAGTTTCAGCGGTTGCATTTCACAGAATGATATGATATAATGAAATCACAAGAGAACAGGAATACGCCTGTAAAAGGAGATAAATCTTATGGAAAACAAGGAAACGAAGAACAACACGGCAGAGGAGCTGAACGACGAGGCTCTCGATGAAGTCACGGGCGGCGTTTATCAGCTGCAGGATATCACCCACGGCAGCATCGCGGTGCCCCAGTCGCCGCAATCCAAGAAGTCCAAGACCCCCTCGGTCACCGTTCCCACAATGCCGAATCCGGGCAGCATCCGTAAGTTTTAAGGACGCGGCATACGGGGGAAAATCTCATGACGAGCGAAGAAGCGAAAAAGCTCGCAAAAGAGTAGTATGGCAAAGAACTGACCGGCGAGGAGATCGAAGAAGTTGCGGGCGGTAGCCCGTCGGGAGGGGTGCCCCTCGAGCGCTACTCCTCCGGTGGATTTCCGAAGTTGCCGTACTTGAAAAATTGATTCGCCCCGATCGGGCGGTCAAACCGTAAAGAAGGAGGAAGCACCATTGACGGGCAAGGAAGTAAAAAAGTTGATCAAAGAGCAATGCGGCAAGGAACTTACCGACGAAGAGGCAGAGAAACTTCTTGCCGCGGCGCAAGCGGAAGGGGAGCTTTCGGACGCCGACCTCGAAGGCGTGTCGGGCGGCGTCGTCCCCAAACGGCAGGAGCATGTTTTGGATGGCTCGATCGCCGAGTACCTTCCCTATATTCAAAAACAGGGAGAAGAAAAGAAAAAAGTTCTCGGCCTGCTTTGAGATCAAGTTGCGGTTTTATGTTCGGCTCAACAAAGTAGACGTCATCGGCGGCTTTGCGGCTGCCGATGATTTTCGTAAGGGGGCGTATCATGGCGCATAAGGACGAAGAAAAGAAAAATATCCTGAAGGGCTTTCACGAGGCGCTCGTGGCGCAGGACAGCATGCCCAAAAAGCCCAACGAACTCGACGCCACCTGCGGCGTGAAGGACGACGACCTCGTCCGCCGCTTCGAGGAGGCGGTGCGGCAGGCAAACGAGGAGAGCAAGGCGCAGGGGCTGCCCGTTACGGGGTACGACCGCGTGCGCAAGGCCTCGTATATCGAATATCCCGACGGGAGGCGCGTCTATGGAGATGAAACCTGAGATCATCGTCTTTGCGGGCCCCAACGGGAGCGGGAAGAGCACCGTCACCAAGATGGCGCGGATCATCCAGCCCTACATCAACGCAGACGACATCAAGCGCGCCACCGATTGCACCGATTTGGAGGCGGCGGAGCTCGCCGAGGATATGCGCGAATACGTGCTCGAGCTCCACAAAAATTTCACGTTTGAAACGGTCATGTCTACCGACAGGAACATCAATCTTTTGCGCAGGGCAAGGGAGCAGGGCTACTTTGTCCGCTGTATCTATGTTTTGACGTCGGACGTGAACATCAACATCCACCGCGTGATGCGCCGTTTTGCGTCGGGCGGGCACGACGTTCCCGTCGAAAAAATAAAAACGCGCTACTTCCGAGCGCTGGGGCTTGTGCCCGAACTTCTCAAGGTGTGCGATATTTTGCACATTTACGACAACACCGATATGCCGTTCCGCATCTTCAAAAAGAGGAAGGACGAGTACTTTTATTGGGAAAACAGTTTTTGGAGCAAGGCGGATATCGAAAAGCTCACGGGCGTCGCGCTGTAAGGCCGCACGGGCGGCTGAAAGCAGGCGGCGGGCTATTCCTCCGCCGCAAAGGCGTAGCCCATGCCGAAGCCCGAAAGGATGAGATTTTTCCCCGTGACGGAGAAGATCGTCTTTTTCAAATTGGAAATATGGAAGCGCACCACGCTCGTCTGCATGCTCGGCATCTTCCACACGCGCTCATAGATGGTGTCCGCGGTAAAAAATTCCCCGGGATGCGCCATCAGAAAGCAGAGGATGTTGAATTCCGAAGAGGTGAGCTTGATGGGCTTTCCGCCGTACAGGGCGGTGCGCATGGTTGCGTCTATCGTGATGCCGTGCCCCGCAATGGCGCCGTCGCGCAGGCTGAGCCGCCGTTCGAGCCGCGCCGCCATCACACGGGGCGAACAGGGCTTGAAGATATAGTCGGAAGCCCCGAGCGAAAACGCCCGTATCACGGCTTCGTCGGAGGTCTCCGCCGAGAATACGACGACGGGGGAGGGACATTCGCTGAGGAGCTCGTCCGCCTCGCCGTCGGGCAGGTGCAATTCGCAGACCACGGCGTCGAATTTTTCGCGCAGAAGGAACTGCCGCGCCCCGCCGAGCGTTTCCGAAGCGCGGACGAGATAGCCGATCTGCCCGAAATACTCGCAGAACGGACGGACGGCGCCCTCGGCGTCGATCAATAGGATCTTTGGCGAAAATTCATTTTCCATGGCTGTATCGATGTAACGTTGAACATATTATAGCACATTCTGCACGGAAAATCAACTGTCTGGCGGAAGGGCGTCCAACCTTTTACGGCTGCGCCCTGCCGCAAAACAGGACATCATTTTGTAATAGGAGAGGGGGAACCATGACGCCGTTTCATTTGATAGAACTCGCAAGGCGCGCACGGTCGGCGGAGGAGCTGATCGCGCTTGCAAAGGAAGATAAGATCAAACTTTCGCACGACGACGCACAGATCTATTTCGAGCGTTGGCACGCGGGGGAGGAACTCTGCGACGACGAGCTCGAAGCGGTCGGCGGAGGCGTAGAGGATCATTCTGCAGGCACGGTCGTCTGTGAATTTTGCGGGGGCGGAGATCTTTTCATCGATTTTTCCGGCGGCTATTATTGCAACAAGTGCGGGAAACAATGCTGGGGCAAACAGGCTCGCTGACAAGGAAATATCGTAAAAAACCCGACCATGGGGTCGGGTTTTTGCATATTTTCGGAAGAGATCACTCGGCGCGACGGTTGAATTTTACCGCCACCATCGTGATGTCGTCGAATTGCGGCGCACTGTCCGCAAATTCATCGACGGCGCGCTTCACCTCTTTGCAAAGCGCAGTCATATCCGCCGTGCCCGCCGCGTTCAGGCAGGCCTGAAGGCGCTCTTCGCCGAACAGTTCCTCCGCGGGGTTGGTGGCCTCCGTCACGCCGTCGGTATACAGGAAGATCTCATCCCCCGGGGCGAGCTGCACTTCCTGCCA
>CANRFD010000141.1 GCA_947629845.1 uncultured Clostridia bacterium | reverse complement strand
TTTTTCTGTTCCGTAATAATGTCGCGGCTCTGCCGGTAGACCTCGTCCGTCATGCCCGCGAACTCCTTTACGCCCCGTGCGTACAGGGCGATCTCGTCGATATTGTCGCCGTCCTTCACCGCCTGATAGCGCTCCCGCATGCGGATGATGAGCTGCCCGCGGTCGAGCTTCGGGTCGTCCTTCAGAAATTGCTTGGCGACTTCCCACAGCTTCTCCGTCTCCTTGATGTACTCGGCGCGGATCGCGACGGCCTCTTCGTCGACGGTGACGATGCGCTCGATGGCGGTATACAGCCGCATCATGCACGGGACGGTGTCCTCGGGGCACTCGACCTTGATGCGAAGTTCGTCCCCGACGACGCTGACGCCGCACTGCTTTATGACCGCCCCCGTGTGCTCGCTGACGCCCGCGCTTTCAAAGGGGACGCGCGTGTGGAGGGTGAGAGAGGCCAGCGCATCGTCCGACAGCCAGACGTCGCCGTTGGGATGGAGCATGATCTTGAAGCGGACGGGTATGCCGTCGAGCTCAACCTTGCGGGGGGCGATAAAGTAGCCTTCCTCCTCCTCGGTGATGGCGATGCCGTCGTCAAATCTCTGCGTGATGTCGTATATCTGATCGGGCGCGGTCTCGTCGTCGATGCCTTCGTCGTCGTCATCGTCGTCCTCGTCGAACGGCTCTGCGGCTGCCGCCTCGTCGTCCTCTTCCCCGACGCCCGACCACCTTTTTGCGAACTCCCGCCGCCGCGCTTCGAAGCGGGCGCGCTGTGCGTGGAGCGACCCCTCTTCGCCGAGGATATCGTCATCATCGTCCTCGTCGCCCTTCTTCTCGGCTCCGTCTTGGTCGTTGCACTTTTCCGTGGCGGAATACTGCACGCCCGACTCGAACTTGATATAGCCCCTATGGAGCAGCTCGTCGACCGCCCGCTTGACCGTCAGATAGTCCAAGCCGAACTCTTTTTGGAGCTCCGGGACGGAAAAGGTCTTCTTCGCCCACAGATAGGCGAGGAACTGCTTGGTCGCCGTCTGTTCGGCGGACTCATCCTCCGCTGCGTCCGCCCCTGTAAATTTCGCCTGCGCCTTGAAAAAATCATCCAAAAATCCCATGTTTTTCTCCTTAAAAATCATCGAACAGCCGCCGGTAGGAGGACTTGCCTGCGTCCTTATCGGCCAAGCGGTAGGTGTATTTTTTGTCAAACGGGTTGAGCCGCCCGATATACTCCTTCTCGTCGGAGAGCGGCATATCCGTAAATTCCTTGCAGAGGTAGTAGCGTTCCAGCCGCGAAAAGAGCACATAGCCGCAATTGGCCTCCGTAACGATGCACTCGCCGGGCGAGAAGTGGGCGAGCATGCTCTTTGGGATCAGCTGGATGGTTTCGAACTGATAATTATCGATCTCCGCCCCCTTTCCGTTCAGCACGGACGCGGGCGCGATCCTCGTAAATTGCCCGCATTCCCGCGAAAATTCCTCGAGCGTCTGCGGGTTGTTGGAGCCGAAGAAGATGTGCATGTTGAGATTGTCCCGTATGATGGCGGCGACGGCGTCCCCGTACACGCTGTTGAGCTGCGCATACGACTGGACGATCAGGATGAAGAAGATGTTGCGCCCCGCACAGGCGGAGATGGTCGTCTCGAAGTCCTTCATCGGCGGGAAGTTGCCGAACTCGTCGAGGATGAAGTAGAAGGGAATTTTCCGCTTCCCGTCGGGCTGCATGTTGGCATGCTCGATGAGCAGGCGGTAGGCGTCCTGTATGAACATGCTGATGACCTTGAAGTGCACTTTGAGTTCGTCGCGATAGTCGATAAAGAGTGCCACGGGCTTGTCCCCCGTAAGGATGTTCATGTCAAAGGAGTTGCAGCAAGTGACGAGCCGCATTGCACTCTCCCTGAAGATGGCCATCTGCGAACTGAATACGCTCATGATGCACTGGCGGGTGGTTTGCGCATGCTCCGGAATGGTCGCCTTCTCGATCTGGTAGGCACGGGACGTCTCGGGGCGCTGGGTAAAATATCCCCCGTCGAAGCTGTCGGAGCCGTTGAGAAGCCGCATCAGCGTGATGATCGTCGCGAACGAAAAGGTCTCCTCCGTGATCTGCGTTCTGCCGGAATCGCCCAAAAATTCGGGGCGGCTGTCCTCCAACATCGCCCAGAGATAGGCCTTCAACAGCTCGCGCCCGCTGTCCTCCCAATATGGGTCGTCCATTCGTTGGGTCGGCGCCATCATGGAGGCGAGGTTGTCGATGTCGTTCCCGACGTCCTCCATCATGAGATTTTCCCATTGCTCGATTGCGTCGTCGAGCTCGGTCTGGCTCTCGTAGATCTTTCCGTGCAGCTTGTTGCGGGGGCCGTTTTCCGTTTCCACGACTTCGATCTCACGGTAAATATCGAAGATGGATTGATATTTGCGATAGATGGGCGTGAGCGGGTTCCAGCACTCGGAGTGCTTGTAATCGCGGAAATTGAGAAAGAGGATCTCGTACCCCTCCGCACGGAGCGTCGAGGCGGTGTGGCGGTAAATTTCCCCCTTGGGGTCGGAAACGATCATGCTCTTCTTGCTCTTGGCGCGGGCAAAGGAGATCACCGTGGGGATGACGTAGGATGTCGTCTTGCCGAGCCGCGTCGCCGCAATGACGCCGACGTGGTTCTCCTTCTCCGAATAAGTCTGAAGAAGGCGGCCGTCTACATAGCGGCAGCTCTTTAGCACCCCCGTCACATCGGTTTGGGGAAGTTCGTCGAACCATAGGGTGTTCGGAAACGCCTTGTCGAGCTCGCTGTAATGGTAGTATTGGGTGTTTTCGTACCCCTTTAACAATTCATTCGTGATGGTCATGGATATTCCCTCCAAAGCCGCTGCGTTCCTCCGCCTCTTGCGCACGTTCGCCATAACCAAACGCCGCTTCGGCGCCCTCCCACTTCTTTGCCTCGTTCAGCCGTTGAACAAAAAGTTTTTCGTAGCGCTCGCTCTCATCCCTCTCCGATACGGCGCTGATCGTAAACGGGATCTTCTTCTCCCGGACCACCGCCAATAAAAACATGTTCACCGCGGCCGTCATATCCAACCCCATTTGGGCGAACAGCTCTTTGGAGCGATCCCTTAAACTTTCTTCCATTTTGATGTTGACGCTTATCTTCACGGCATTTTCCTCCCGTCCGTTTGCTTCATTATACAACAAAAATATGCCCGTCGTCAATACTTTGGGCACATTTTTGTTGCGATTTGCGGAAAATTTGCTTTTTTTGGCGGCGGCTGCGCTTTCTCCGTTTTATAGCGAAAAGAGGAACGCCTGCGCATTCCTCTTCCCGTTGGAGCTGATGAGCGGACTCGGACCGCCGACCTCGTCCTTACCAAGGACGCGCTCTACCTGCTGAGCTACACCAGCATATGAAATTTGCGAGCGGTTTTCCCCGCTTCCGCAAAACCTTTTACAGTATAGTAAAAATCGGGCGCGAAGTCAAGCAATAATCGCGGAAATTTACAAAATTTTTGCGGAACGTCCTTTTTCTCCGTTTGAACGGAAATGCTTCCCCCGTCATACGATGATGACATGAAGGAATTTGCTTATAACCGCATCGCCGCCGTGCAA
>CANRFD010000140.1 GCA_947629845.1 uncultured Clostridia bacterium | reverse complement strand
CGCGGGCGGGCATGCTATAATATGGGTACTTGATCGATGAAAAGAGATTGAGAGCGGGCAACCGCTCTCAAATTTGTTATTCGGGGAGAATGGCGCCTGCCGCGGGCGGGGGATAAGGGAAGATTCGCTCGGCTCCTGCGGAGCCTCGGAATGAGGAGGGGGGCATTATAATAAGGACATGTTTCGACACGCCGCAAGGGCAGCGGCGGCTCAACATGACGTGATTGTGTGGCGTGCCCCACCCCCGTCCCTACGGGACACCCCCTCCCCGGGAGGGGGCAAGAGACGGGGCGCGGACGGGAACCCCTTCAGTCACTGCGTGACAGCTCCCCCAAGGGGGGGAGCCAAGGACAAAGAAAAGATAGAGACAGGTAGGGAATGGGAATGAAAGTGATGCAGGCGGAGAAGATCGCCGAATTTTTACAGCCTATCGCAGAGGACGTCGGCGTGGAGATCGTGGACGTCGTTTGGGACATGCGGACGCGCTCGCTCACCGTGTTCATCGACGCGGAGGGCGGCGTAGACCTCGTGCTCTGCGAAAAATTCCACAGGGCGATCGACGGGCCGCTCGACGAGCTCGACCCCACCTACGGCGCGGCGTACACGCTCAACTGTTCGTCGCCGGGACTCGACCGCCCCTTCCGCACCGAGCGCGACTTTGCGCGGCACATGGGCGAGCAGGTGGAAGTGCACCTCTATGCGCCGCAGGACGGAAAGAAGTACTACGAGGGCGAACTTGCCGCCTTCGACGGCGAGACGGTGACGATCGTCTCTCAGGGGGAAGAGAAGAAATTCCCCTTCAGCAAATGTTCGAAAGTGTGCCTCCTTATCGAGGTGTGAAATAAAAAATTCAACGGGAGTCGAATACCATGGCAAAAAGATCCAACAAAGAAATGATGGAAGAGTTTTTCCCCGCCCTTGCCGATCTGGAACGGGAGAAGGGGATCAGCGAGGAGGCGTTTATCGAGGCGCTGCAAAACGCGCTTGCCTCCGCGTACAAGAAGCAGTTCGAGGGCGCGACGGGGAACGTAGAGGTGCGGCTCGATCCCGAGAAGCGCACCATCCGCTTCTACCGCACGCGGCTCGTCGTCGAGAGCGAGGAGCTCGCGGACGGCGAAATTTCCCTCGAGGAAGCCAAGACGATAAAAAAGAGCATCAAGGCGGGCGACATCCTCTCCGAGGAATTTATCCCGCAGAACTTCTCGCGCATCGCGGCGCAGACCGCAAAGCAGGTCGTCCTCCAGAAGATCCACGAGACGGAGCGCGACAACACCCTCTCCGAGTTCTCCGATAAGGAAGGGGAGCTCATGAGCGGGCTGGTGCGCAAGGTGGATATGCGCAACGTGTATATCGAGCTCGGTAAGGGGCAGATCGAGGGGCTGATGCTCCCGCAGGATCAGGCGCCGGGCGAAAAATATTATACGGGCGACCGCATCAAGGTGTACGTCAAGCGGGTGAAGAGCGGCGGCAGAAACGCGCAGGTGCTCGTCTCCCGCACGGCGCCCGGCCTCGTGAAGCGGCTCTTCGAGGAGGAAGTCCCCGAGATCAAGCAGGGGCTCGTCACCATCAAGGCCGTCTCCCGCGAGCCGGGGCACAGAACCAAGATGGCGATCGCCTCCTCCGACCCCCGCATCGACGCGGTGGGCGCATGCGTGGGCAACAAGGGCGCCCGCGTGAACGCCGTCGTCGCCGAGCTCGGCGGGGAGAAGATCGACATCATCCCGTGGAGCGAGAACCCGCTGGAGTTCATCGCAAAGGCGCTTTCCCCCGCGACCGTCGTCTCGGTGACGCAGATCGCGGAGAAGTCCGCCGTGGCCGTCGTGCCCGACGAAAAGCTCTCCCTCGCCATCGGCAGAGACGGCCAGAACGCCCGCCTCGCCGCCCGTCTCACGGGGTGGAAGATCGACGTGAAGAGCGAATCGGCGGCGGAGAAGCTCAACCTCGGAGACTACGGCGCGCCCGCAGAGGACGAGGGGACGGCCGAATGACGGTGCAGAAGAAAATTCCGCTCCGCACCTGCATCGCATGCAGAGAGGAGAAGCCCAAGCGCGAGATGCTCCGCATCGTAAAAAATGCGGCGGGGGAGATCAGGCCGGACTTCTCGGGCAAGCTCCCCGGACGGGGCGCATACATCTGCAACAGCGAGGCGTGCGTGAAGCGGCTTTCCCGGTATAAACTTCTCAACAAGGCGTTCTCCGCGGACGTGCCCGCGGAAGTGTACGCCGCCGTCGAGGAAGAGATCCTCGGCGGAAAATAAGACTGAAAGGAGCATTATGGCATACGAGAATATCGAAAAATTGGGTGTGATCGCCTCCGAAAAGGCGACGGCTTCGCTGAAAGAGGCGATCGCCGCCGACGAGAAGAAGATCGCCGAACTCTTAAAAAAGATCTCCGAGCTGGAAGCTGCCGCCGCGCTCAGGCGCGCCGAGGAGGAGAGAAAACGCGCGGAAGAGGAGAGCGAACGGGCCCGCCTCGAGGCGGAACGGCGCGCCGAGGAGGAAGCCCGCGCCAAGGAGCAGGCGGCCGCGGAAGAGGCGGCAAGGGCGGCTTCCCAAGCGGAGGAAAAGGCCGAAAAGCCCGCGGAGAAGGCGGAGGAGAAGCCCGCGGAAAAACAGGCGGAGAAGCAGGCACAGCCCGCGCAGCCTTCGCAGCCCGTGCAAAAGCAGCCTGCGCAACAGCAGCCCGCGCAGCCCACCTACCGCACGCCGCAACAGCAGCCGCGGCCGACCTACCGGCCCGACCGCACGCAGCAGGCGGGGCGGCCTTCCTATCAGAGCGGAGCGGCGCGTACGCCGCAGCCCGGGAGGCAGTTCGTCCCAGGACGTACGCCGCAGGGCGGGCAGTTCGGCAGCCGTACGCCGCAGGGCGGGCGCCCCGTGCGTCCCGCAGGGGAGGTGCGTCCCGTGCCCACGCCCCCTCCGACGAATACGCTGCGCCGCGGCGAGCCCGCGAAGAAAACCGACAAGACGTACGTCGAACGCCGTCCCGTGAACAAGCGGGCGCTCCAGCGCCAGCAGGGGGCGACGATCGGGGACTTCGACGAGGATAAGACGGGGTACAGAAAGGCGCGCTTCGGCAAGAAGAGCGCCCGCCGCGAGACGCAGACGGTGAAGATCGACCACGCCGTCGTCACGACGCGGGATATCCCCATCAAGTCGCTCTCGGAAAAGCTGGGCATCTCCGCGGCGGATATCGTGAAGCAACTCTTCCGCGAGGGCATCGTCAAGACGGTGAACGAGTCGGTGGACTACGACGACGCGGCGTTTATCGCCCTCGAGTTCGGCATCGACCTCGAATACAAGCCCGCAAAGACGGCGGAGGAGACGCTGATCGAAGTGCACGGCGACGAGGAATCGGAGAGCTCGGTCCCCCGCGCCCCCGTCGTCACCGTGATGGGGCACGTCGACCACGGCAAGACCTCTTTGCTCGACAAGATCAGAAAGACCAACGTCACCGAGGGGGAGGCGGGCGGCATCACGCAGAGCATCGGCGCCTATACCGTCTCCTTCGGCGAGGGCAAGCGCATCACCTTCATCGATACGCCCGGGCATGCGGCGTTCACCGCCATGCGCGCACGCGGC
>CANRFD010000139.1 GCA_947629845.1 uncultured Clostridia bacterium | reverse complement strand
AAAAGGGGAAGGCTTACGGGCGCCCCTTGGAAAAGGGGAAGCATGGCGGGGCGGGGAAGTTTGGGGAAAAATGGCGAAAAAAAGGGGTTGGGGGGTGTGTGAAAAGTTGACTTTTGCTGCGGAAAGTGATACGATATTGCGCGGTTTTGGGCTCAAAGTATGGTCAACATCGTCATCAGCGCCGTGACATGCCTCGTCATGATCTGCAGCGTGCTCTTCTTCCCGAAGATAAAGCTCGGCAAAATCAAACTCGACAGCTATTGGGTGATCGTCCTGATCGGGGCGGCGGTTCTGCTTGCGTGCGGGCAGACGGATATCGTCGCCCTCGGCAAGTCGCTCATCGCCGATACCGCCGTCAATCCGCTGAAGATTCTCGTGCTCTTCCTCTCCATGACCATCCTCTCCGTGTTCCTCGACGAACTCGGGTTTTTTCGTTTTCTCGCCTCGTTTGCGCTGCGGCATGCGCGCGGCGGGCAGCAGAAGCTGTTCTTTTCGCTCTACTTTATGGTGTCGCTGCTCACCGTGTTCACCTCGAACGACGTCATCATCCTCTCCTTTACCCCCTTCATCTGCTACTTTGCGCAGAGCGCGAAGATCAACCCCATGCCCTATCTCGCCGCGGAATTTGTGGCGGCGAACACCTGGAGCATGGCGCTCGTCATCGGCAATCCGACCAACATCTACCTTGCGACGGCGTTCGGCATCGACTTTGTGCACTATCTTTCCGTGAGCATTCTGCCGACGGTCGCGGCGGGGAGCGTTTCGCTGCTCGCGCTGTGGCTGCTCTTCCGCAAGTCGCTTAAGACCCCCATCGTGGGCACGGCGGTGCGGGAGGTGATCGGCGACAAGCTCTGCCTCGGCGTGGGGATCGCCCACCTCGGCGCGTGCACGCTCCTGCTCGCCGTCGGGTCGTATATCGGGCTGGAAATGTGGCTGGTCGCCCTCGTTTCGGCGGGGAGCCTGTTCCTGTTCAGCCTCGTCATCTTTGCGTGCAGGAAGAAGAAGCCGCGCATCCTCGGCGGGTGCCTCCGCCGTGCGCCGTGGCAGCTCGTCCCCTTCCTCCTCTCCATGTTCATCCTTTCGGAGGCGCTGCACATGCAGGGGACGACCGCCGCGATCGGGAACTTCCTCGGGAGCGACCTCGCCGTGCTGAAGTACGGCGCGCTCTCCTTCGCCGCCTCCAATCTCATCAACAACATTCCGATGAGCGTGTTTTTCTCGTCGATGATCGGCTCTGCGGGCGCGGGCACGGACGCCGTGTTTGCGACCGTCATCGGCTCCAACCTCGGCGCGTTTTTCACCCCCATTGGCGCACTTGCGGGGTTGATGTTCAGCTCTATCCTATCCGAACACGGCATAAAATTCGGCTACCGCGACTTTTTGGAGCTCGGCGCAGTTGCCGCCCTGCCCGCGCTTGCGGCGGCGCTCGGCGTTTTGTACGCGGTGCTGCTGATTTAGGGGGGCGGGCGGAGAATGAGAAGAAGCCCCACCCCCTCCATGATTGCGGCGGCAGGTACCGCCGCAATCCCGTCGGCGAGGCCACGCCTCCTGTCGCGGCGCGCTCACAGCCCGCAGGGCTGTTGAGCATGGTGCGCCGCTCCACCCCTCCCGAGGAGGGGGCAAGAGGCGCGGAGACGGGCGAGAACCCCTTCAGTCACTGCGTGACAGCTCCCCCAAAGGGGGGAGCCAAGGGGACGGCAATTCGGTGGATAAGGGAAGATTCACTCGGCTCCTTCGGAGCCTCGGAATGAGGAGGACGGGGCGGGGACAAAAAATCACAGCCGGCTGCGGAAACGGTCGGCTGTGGCTCAACATGACGTGATTATGTGGCAGGGTGGGAGGGCGGGCGAGAACCCCTATCCCCCGCTGCGCGGGTACTTCCCCCAAATGGGGGAAGCAAGGGGACAAAAAATCGCAGCCGACCGCAAAAGCGGTCGGCTGTGATTTCTTAAAACTCGATCTTTTTTTCAGCTGTTGTAGCCGTTGGGGTTGTTCTTCTGCCAATTCCACTGATCGCGGCACATGTCTTCCAAGTTGCGCTCCGCCTTCCAGCCCAGCTCCGCGGCGGCCTTTTCCGCCGAGGCGTAGCACTGCGCGATGTCGCCCGCGCGGCGGGGCTTGATTTCGTAGGGGAGCTCCCTGCCGCACGCCTTGCCGAAGGCCTTGATCATGTCGAGCACGCTGTAACCGACCCCCGTTCCGAGATTATAGACGTACACGCCCGCCTCGCCGAGCTTTTCGATGGCGGCGACGTGCCCTTTTGCGAGGTCGACGACGTGGATATAGTCGCGCACGCCCGTGCCGTCCGGCGTGGGGTAGTCGTTGCCGAACACGCCGATCTTGGCGAGTTTGCCGCTGGCGACCTGCGCCACGTAGGGCATGAGATTGTTGGGAATGCCCTTGGGGTCCTCGCCGATCAGCCCGCTCTCGTGCGCGCCGACGGGGTTGAAGTAGCGCAGGAGCACCACCGTCCACGCGCTGTCCGAGACGTGCAGATCGCGCAGAATGTTCTCCTGCATGACCTTGGTCGCCCCGTAGGGATTGGTGGTGGGGCGCAGCGGCGTCGTCTCGCGCAGGGGCAGCTCGGCGGGGTCGCCGTAGACGGTCGCCGACGACGAGAATACGATGCGCTTCACGTTGAATTTCTTCATCGTCTCGAGCAGGACGAGCGTGGAGACGAGGTTGTTATCGTAGTACTCGATGGGCTTTTTGACGCTCTCCCCCACCGCCTTGAGCCCGGCGAAGTGGATGACCCAGTCGATATCGTGTGCGGTGAAGATGAGCTCGAGCGCCGCCCTGTCGCGCACGTCGTTCTCGTAAAAGATGACCTCTTTGCCCGTGATCTTCTCCACGCGTGCAATGGCCTCCCTGCTCGCGTTGCAGAGATTGTCGACGACGATGACGCCGTAGCCCTTGTTCAGAAGTTCGACGACGGTATGCGAGCCGATGAAGCCTGCGCCGCCCGTGACCAATACGTTCATAATTTTCACCCTCTCCTCTCTATATTTTTTCGACGACGATGCCGTCGCCGATCTCCGAGCTGTAGAACGCGGCCTTGTAGCCCGTTTCACGCTCGTACTTTTCCGCAACAAATGCCATGAAGTCCTCCTCCGCCGACTTCTTCACGATGGAGACGGTGCAGCCGCCGAAGCCCGCGCCCGTCATGCGGGAACCGAGGCAGGCGGGGTGGCTCTGCGCCGCCGAAACGAGGGCGTCGAGCTCCCTCCCCGTAACCTCGTAATCTTCCGCAAGAGACGCATGCGATTCGTTCAAAAGACGTCCGAGCTCAGACATGGTACCGTCGCGCATCGCGATGGCCGCCTTTCTTACCCGTTCGCATTCGGTTACGACGTGCCGCGCGCGGCGGTACACCGTGGGCGACATCAGCGAGCGGTATTCCTCCAGCTCATAGAAGCGCACGTCGGCGAGGTGCGAAATAGGCAGCCTGCGCCCGAGAACGCGGAGCGCCGTTTCCACTTCGCCCCGCCGCTCGTTGTACTTGCTCTCCACGAGGTTGTGCGGCTTATTGCAGTTGGCGAGCACGAGCACGCAATCGCCGAGGTCAAGGGGGATCTGTTCGCACGCAAGGG
>CANRFD010000138.1 GCA_947629845.1 uncultured Clostridia bacterium | reverse complement strand
GGCATGACCCAGATCTTTGCGGAGGACGGCAAGGTCATCCCCGTCACCGTCGTCGAGGCAGGTCCCTGCCCCGTCGTGCAGATCAAGACGGTGGAGACGGACGGCTACACCGCCGTCAAGCTCGGCTTCGGCGAGGTGAAGGAGAAATCGCTCTCCAAGCCCGACCTCGGCCAGTTCAAGAAGGCAAACATCAAGCCCTGCAAGGTCTTGAAGGAAGTGCGCGTCGACAGCACGGAAGGCTACGCGGTCGGCGGCGAAGTCAAGGCGGACGTGTTCGCCGCGGGCGACCGGGTAGACGTCTCGGGCGTCAGCAAGGGTCACGGCTTCACGGGCGTCATCAAGAAGTGGAACCAGCACCGCTTGAAGGAAACGCACGGCGTCGGCCCCGTACACAGGGAGCCCGGCTCCATGGGATCGATCAGCGATCCTTCGCGCGTGTTCAAGCACAAGCACCTCGCAGGCCACTGGGGCGTCGAGAACGTCACCGTCCAGAACCTCGAAGTGGTGCGCGTTGACGCGGCGAGGAACGCGATCCTCGTAAAGGGAGCGATCCCCGGCCCCAAGGGCAGCGTCGTCACCGTCAAGGTCAGCGTGAAGCAGAAATAAGGAGCACACGGAAAATGGCAAGCATCAAAGTATATGACATGAATAAAAAAGAGGTGGGCGAACTCGAGCTCTCCGATAAGATCTTCGGCGCCGAGTACAACGAAGCGCTGATCCACGAAGCGGTCGTCGCCTATCTTGCGAACCAGCGGCAGGGCACCAAGTCGACGCTCACCCGTACAGAGGTACGCGGCGGCGGCGTGAAGCCGTGGAGGCAGAAGGGCACCGGCAGAGCCCGTCAGGGTTCCATCCGCGCACCGCAGTGGACGAAGGGCGGCGTGGTGTTCGCACCCAAGCCCCGCGACTTCTCCAAGCAGATGAACGCAACGGCCAAGCGCGGCGCGCTCCTCTCCGCCATTTCCAAGAAGTTTGCCGACGGCGAGCTCATCGTCATCGACGGGCTCAAGGCGGAAAAGGGCAAGACCAAGGAGATGGAGGCCTTCCGCAAGACGTTCGGGTTCGAGAAGCGCACCGTCGTCGTGATGGACGAGCCGGATGTCAACGTCATCCGCGCGGCGCACAATCTTCCCACGCTCTCCACGATCTCCGTTGCCGAGATCAATACCTATGCGATCGTCTCCAACGCGATCGTGGTGCTCACCAAGGGCAGCGTGAAAAAACTCGAGGAGGTCTACTGCTGATGTACGAGGACATTATCATTAAGCCCGTCCTTACCGAGAAGGGATACGACGGGATCGCGGAAAAGAGATATACGTTCATCGTGAAGAAGAACGCCAACAAGACGGAGATCAAGATCGCCGTCGAAAAGATGTTCAACGTCACGGTCAAGAGCGTGAATACCGTTACCTGCCCCGGGAAATACAAGAGAATGGGCAGAAGCGGCGGTTACACGTCCGCGACCAAGAAGGCGATCGTCACGCTGCAGGCAGACAGCAAGCCGATCGAGTATTTCAACACGTTGTCGTGATCGGAGGAGAGAGAAAATGGCAGTCAAGAGATATAAACCCACATCCGCGGCGCGCCGCCTGATGACCGTTCCCCTCTACGGGGAGATCGCCAAGGCGGAACCCGAGCGGTCGCTTCTGGAAGACCAGAGAAAATCGGGCGGCAGAAACAATGCGGGCCGCATCACCGTCCGCCACATCGGCGGCGGCAACAAGAGAAAGTACCGCATCATCGACTATAAGAGGAACAAGGACGGCATTCCCGCAACGGTGAAGAGCATCCAGTACGATCCCAACCGCAGCGCGAACATCGCGCTCCTCGTGTACGCGGACGGCGAAAAGCGCTACATCCTCGCTCCCGTCGGTCTCAACGTCGGCGACAAGGTGATGAGCGGCGCCGGCGCCGACATCAAGGTCGGCAACGCGCTTGCGCTCGCCGATATCCCCGTCGGTACCGTCGTGCACAACCTCGAGATGAAGCCCGGCAAGGGCGGCCAGATCGCGAGAGCGGCCGGTATCTCCGCCCAGATCATGGCGCGTGAAGGCGCGTATGCGACGATCAGGATGCCCTCGGGCGAAATGCGTCTCATCCCCGTCGGCTGCAGGGCGACGATCGGTCAGGTCGGCAACGTCGAGCACGAGATCATCCGCGTCGGCAAAGCGGGCAAAACGCGCCACCTCGGCGTCCGCCCGACCGTCCGCGGCTCGGTCATGAACCCCAACGACCACCCGCACGGCGGCGGCGAAGGCAAGAGCCCCGTCGGCCATGCCGGTCCCGAAACGCCTTGGGGCAAGCCCGCGCTCGGCTACAAGACGAGGAAGAAGAAGAATCCTACGAGCAAATTCATCTTGAAGAGAATCAACTGACGGAGGGAGTAAAAGATGTCGAGAAGTATAAAAAAGGGACCTTACGTCGAAGCGAAGCTCCTGCAAAGGATCGAAGCGATGAACGAGTCCAACGAAAAGAAGGTTTTGAAGACCTGGTCGAGAGCATCGACGATCTTCCCCCAGATGGTCGGCCATACCATTGCGGTGTACGACGGCAGGAAGCACGTTCCCGTGTACGTCACGGAGGATATGGTAGGCTGCAAGCTCGGTGAGTTCGCTCCCACCAGAACGTTCAGAGGGCACACGGCGAAGACGACGACGCCCGGCAAGTAAGGAGGAGAGAAATGGCGAGACATATCAAGGAAAAGGCCGCAAGGGTAGAAGAGCGCCGTGAGAGACGGCCGCATGCGGTCGCAAAATATATCAGGGTTTCTCCCTACAAGGTACGCACCGTGCTCGACCTTATCAGAGGCAAGTCGGTAGACGAAGCGCGGGCGATCCTCGCGAACAGCACGAACGGCGGAGCCGCTCCCACGCTCAAGGTGCTCAACAGCGCCGTGGCGAACGCGGAGCACAACATGGAGATGTCGGCGAGCGACCTCTACGTTGCGGTCTGCTTTGCGGACGGCGGCACCAGCCTGAAGCGCATGCAGCCCGTGTCCAAGGGCAGGGGTCACGCGATCCTGAAGAGAACGAGCCACATCACCGTCATTTTGGACGTGAAGAAAGCGGAGGGAGAAATTTAACATGGGTCAGAAAGTAAATCCCCACGGGTTGAGAGTAGGCGTCATTAAAGGTTGGGATACGCAGTGGTATGCAGACAAGAAGGAATTTGCCGCATATCTCAAAGAGGACAACGATATCCGCACCTTCCTTAAGAAGAAATACTACGCCGCAGCGGTCTCGAAGATCCTGATCGAGCGCGCGGCGGGCAGGATCACCATCACCATCCACACGGGGCGTCCCGGCGTGCTCATCGGCAAGGCCGGCGCGGAGATCGAAGTCATCAAGAAGGATCTCGCGAAGCTCACGAAGGGCAAGCAGGTGATCGTAAACGTCAACGAAGTGAGAAAACCGGACGCCGACGCACAGCTCGTCGCGGAGAGCGTTGCGGCACAGCTCGAAAAGCGTATCGCGTTCCGCCGCGCCATCAAGCAGGCCATCGGCCGCACGATGCGCGCAGGCGTGAAGGGGGTCAAGATGCAGGTCTCAGGCCGTCTCGACGGCAGAGAGATCGCGGGGTGCGAGCACTACCACGAGGGCTCCATCCCTCTTCAGACCC
>CANRFD010000137.1 GCA_947629845.1 uncultured Clostridia bacterium | reverse complement strand
CTCACCGCGCAGTACTATTCCTATCCTGTCTTTATTCCCGCACGCGAGATCCGCTCCGGCTATGTAAAGGATCTCGAATCGTACGTCGGCAAAAACCTGCGTCTCAAGGTGCAGAAGCCCGAAGACATCCGCAGAACGGGCAGAAAGGAGATCATCGCCTCCCAGCGCGTCATCCTCGAAGCCGAGCGTGCGGAGCGTGAAGCCAAGAAGGCTGCGAAGGAAGCGGCGTTCTTCGAATCCATCCACGTCGGCGACGTCGTGGAGGGCAAGGTCGAGCGCGTTACCAACTTCGGCGCATTCGTCTCCGTCAACGGGTTCGATTGCCTCGCCCACATCTCCGACCTCTCTTGGACGGGCGTCAAGCAGGTCACCGACGTTTTGGAGATCGGCAAGCGCTACGAGTTCAAAGTCCTGAAGGTCGACTTGGAGAACAAGAAGGTCTCCATCGGCTATAAACAGCTGCAGCCCCAGCCTTGGGATCTCGCCGCCGATAAGTATGCGGAAGGCGACGTCATCCACGGCAAGGTCGTCCGCATCGTTCCCTTCGGCGCCTTTGTCGAGATCGAAAAGGGCATCGACGGCTTGGTGCACGTCTCGCAGATCACGCACGAGTGGCTGGAGAACCCCACGAGCGCGCTGACCATCGGCGAAGAGGTCGACGCCAAGATTATGGCGTTCAATCCCGCCGAGCGCAAGATCACGCTCTCCATCAAGGCGTTGCAGCCCCGTCCTGAGTTTGAGCCCCGCGAACCCCGCCGCGAGAAGGAAGAGGGCGGAAAGCAGCGCCAGCGCAAGGGCGCCCGCCGCAACGCGGAGCCGAGCGAGGACGAGGAGTACAGAGAGTGGAAAGACGACGGCTACAGCGGTGCCTCCATCTCCGAGCTCATCGGCAGCGACGAGGAAAAATAAGCAAATAAAATTCAAGCAAATCACGCAAAAAATCCGTTTCACGACGGATTTTTTTGTTTATATTTAACTGAACGCAAAAATGCAAGGAGAAAAGCTATGCAAAAGCAAGGCAACATCAAAATATCCAGCGAAAACATGATGCCTATCATAAAGAAATGGCTGTATTCGGACAAGGACATCTTCCTCCGCGAGATCGTGGCGAACGCCGCGGACGCCATCACCAAGCACAAAAAATTGGCGGGTCTCGGCGAGACCGCTGCAGAGGAGAAGTACCGCATCGACGTCCGCATCGACGAAAAGGCGGGCACGCTCACCGTCGAGGACAACGGCATCGGCATGACGGCGGAGGAGGTGGAGACCTACATCACGCAGATCGCCTTCTCGGGCGCCGCCGACTTCGTGGAGAAGTACGAAAAGGCGGGCGGCGACGGCATCATCGGGCACTTCGGCTTGGGCTTTTATTCCGCCTACATGGTCTCGGAGAACATCGAGATCTTCACCAAGTCCTACCGCGAAGACGCCCCCGCAGTCCGTTGGGAATCGGACGGCAACAGCACCTACACGATCGGCGACTGCGACAAGACGACGCGCGGCACAAAGATCGTCATGCACATCGCGTCGGAGGAGAAGGAGTTCCTGAAGACGTCCGTCATCCGCGGCCTTCTCAACAAATATTGCTCCTTCATGCCCTACGAGATCTATTTCAACGCCAAGGGGGAGGACGATAAGCCCGTCAACACCGTCGAGCCGCTCTACACCAAACAGCCCAAGGACTGCACGGAGGAGGAATACAAGACCTTCTACCGCGAGACCTTCTCCGACTTCAACGAGCCGCTCTTCTGGATCCATCTGAACATGGAATATCCCTTCCGTCTCAAGGGGATCCTGTACTTCCCCAAGGTACGCAAGCAGGTGCAGCTCGAGCGCGGGCAGGTCAAGCTGTACTGTAACCGCGTGTACATTGCGGACAACATCAAGGAAGTCATTCCCGAATTTCTCATGCTGCTGAACGGCGTCATCGACTGTCCCGACATCCCGCTCAACGTCTCCCGTTCCTTCCTGCAAAACGACAGCGGCGTGCAGAAGATCGCAAAGCACATCACCAAAAAGGTCGCCGACAGACTGACCGAGCTCTATAAAAAGGATAAGGAGAAGTACGAAGCCTGCTGGTCGGACATCGCCACCTTCGTCAAGTTCGGCTGCATCAAGAACGACGATTTCTACAACAAGATCAAGGACGTCATCATCTACAAGGATCTCTCCGGGGAATACCGCCCGCTCACGGGCTTCTTCGGCGAAGAGGTCAGCGACGAGGACGCAAAGGAGGGGAAGGAGCCGCAGCCCGTCTACTACGTCTCGGACGAGAGCAAGCAGGCGCAGTACATCTCCATGTTCAAGGAAGCGGGGCTCAACGCCATCGTGTGCGATACCTACATCGACCCGCACTTCATCAGCTACATCGAGTACAAGAACCCCAAGCGCGTGCGCTTCTTGCGCATCGACGCCGACGTCGCCGAGGCGCTCAAGGAGGCGGGCGGCGACGAGGACAAGGAGATCGTCGATATCTTCACCGCCGCGCTCGGCGACCGCAAGATCAAGATCAAGGCGGAAAAGCTGAAAAACGCGGCCGTCCCCGCCGTCATCAACGTGCCCGAATTTTTGCGCAGGATGTCGGAGATGAACGAGTTCTACAAGATGGGGGATACGCCCGCGGAAATGACGCTTATCGTCAACACGGCGAACGCCGCGGTGAACGCGATGCGCACCGCCGACGCCGAGAGCCAAAAGACGGTCGCGGAGCAGTTCTACTTCTCGGCGCTCATGAACTACCGCGCGCTCACGCCCGAGGAGCTCGAGCAGTTCTCCCTGAACAATACGGCGCTCATTGAAAAATATTTGCGAAAATAGGAAAAATATTTTCAACCATGCTATTGACATTGTCAGGAACGCAGGTTATAATAATAGATAGTGTTGAAGACGTGTAACGTTCTATCGGCAGACAGGAGGTATTATTGTGAACGGAACAGTTAAGTGGTTCAACGACGGTAAAGGGTACGGATTTATTTCCAACGACGAGGGCGGCGACGACGTATTCGTCCACTTCTCGGCGATTCAGGTAGATGGATACCGTACGTTGAAGGAAGGGCAGAAGGTCACGTTTGAAACGGAGCCCGATCCCAAAGATAGCGGAAAGCTCCGCGCCGTCAACGTAGTGCCCATTTCGTAATGGGAGAAAGTCCGAAAAAAACGCGCCCCGGCGCGTTTTTTGTTTCTCTCTCCGTCTCTTGCCCCCTCCTCGGGAGGGGGGAGGGGGTGGGGCTACAAAATCACGTCATCCTTCCCAGCGCGCCTGTTCTTTCCTTTCCGCCACAAAATCACGTCATCCTGAGCCGCCGCCGACCGCACCTGCGGTCGGCGGCGTGTCGAAGGATATCCTTATTATAATGCCCCCCAATCAACCGCCTCGCCTGTTTCTTGCCCCGCCCCCCGTCTTGGCTCCCCCTCGAGGGGGAGCTGTCGAGGCCATAGCCGAGACTGAAGGGGTGTCACACACCAGCGTACCGCAGGCCTTGCCCTCCCGTCCTCTTGCCCCCTCCTCGGGAGGGGGGTAGGGGGGTGGGGCTACAAAATCACGTCATCCTTCCACGCGCGTCCGTTCTTTCCTTTCCGCCACAAAATCACGTCATCCTGAGCCGCCGCCGACCGCACCCGCGGTCGGCGGCGTGTCGAAGGATATCCTTATTA
>CANRFD010000136.1 GCA_947629845.1 uncultured Clostridia bacterium | reverse complement strand
GCGCCGCGCGGAACGCCGAGGGGCGGGTCGTCATGTACGCCGACGAAATGACGGGCAGCATGGAACGCGCCATCGGCGAGACCAACCGCCGCCGGCAGAAGCAGCAGGCGTACAACGAGGCGCACGGCATCGTGCCCAAGACCATCATCAAGGACATCAAGTCCACGCTCAACATCACGGGCAAGGCCAAAAAGGCCGCCGAGATCGCGTTGAAGGACATCCCGGAGGAGATCGAAAAGCTGAAGGCGCTGATGAAGGTCGCCTCCAACGCCTTGGACTTCGAACGCGCCATCGAAATTCGGGAGCAAATCAACGAATTGCGCAAACGCATGAGAAAATAGTCCCCCTTGCTTCCCCCTTTTGGGGCGCCGCAGGCGTGCCTTGTGCTGAAGTACCGCCGTAGGGGCGATAGGGGTTCTATCCCCATTCTTCCGCCCACGCACACAATTTGTCATGTCGAGCGTAGTCGCCCCGCCCGCACGCATTATGTCGTCGAAGGGCGGCACGAGCCCCCTACAGGGGGCGAAGTAGACATCTCTACCATATTTTGAGATTTCTCCACGCGCCGCTTACGCGGCTTGGTCGAAATGACAGCCCAACCGACTACTTGCTTCCGCCTTTGGGGCGCCGCAGGCGTGCCTTGTGCCGAAGTGCCCCGTAGGGGCGATAGGGGTTCTCGCGCCCAACTCCTTCAGTCACTTCGTGACAGCTCCCCCAAACGGGGGAGCCAAGTATCCCGCCGTGTTCTCGCCCCCTCCTCGGGAGGGGGGTAGGGGGGGTGGGGTGTGCCTCGCCGCCCCCAAAACAAATCATTCTTCGCAAAAAAGATTTTTCGCGAGAGGTGTTCTATGAAAATCGCAGTAGATCTTGACGACACCCTGTCCGTTGTCGACCGTGTAACGCGGGCGGCGGGGTACATCGAGCGCAACGGGCTCCCGTTCAAGCTCAAGGATGAGACCGCGCACTCCCTCGAGGACGTATTCAGCTGGACGCTTCCCGACGTTCTCAAATTCGTGCATGCGGGCGGCATCACCATCTTCACCGACGCCGAAGCGCGCAAGGGCGCCCGCCAGACGCTGGAGGGGCTCATGCGGGCGGGGCACGAGGTCACCATTCTCACGGCTCGCACCAAGGAGTGGTTCGTCAACCCCGAAAAGGTCTCCCGCGATTGGTTGGAGAAGCGGCATATCCCCTACAACGGGCTGGTCGCGGGGATCGCCGACAAGGGCACCTGGTGTGCGGAAAACGGCTACGGCGTCATCATCGACGACAGCGTGGAAACCTGCCTCGCCGCGCAGGCGCAGGGGGTGAAGGCGGTGCTGTTCGTCGACCGTCACAACCTCTCCCGCGCGCTCGAAGTTCACTACGGGGGCGCAAATTGGGCGCAGATCGCCGCCGTCCTGCAGAGGATTTTCATTCAGACATCTACATAAAACGGAACGCACCATGTTGGAAGAAATTTACGTTAAGGGAGCCAAGGAAAACAACCTAAAGAACATCGACGTCCGCATCCCGCGGAACAGTCTCACCGTATTCACCGGCCTTTCGGGCAGCGGGAAGTCTACGCTCGCCTTCGATACCATCTATGCTGAAGGGCAGCGGCGGTATATGGAGAGCCTCTCGTCCTACGCGCGGCAGTTCCTCGGCATGATGGAAAAGCCCGACGTCGAGCGCATCGACGGCCTCTCTCCCGCCATCTCCATCGACCAAAAGACGACCTCGCACAACCCCCGCTCCACGGTGGGCACCGTCACGGAAATTTACGACTACCTGCGCCTCTTTTTCGCGCGCGCGGGCACGCCGCACTGCCCCAAGTGCGGGCGGGAGATCAGGCGGCAGACGGTGGACGAGATCGCAGACAGGGTGCTCGAATTGCCCGCAGGCAGCAAAATTCTCGTCTCCGCGCCCGTCATCCGCGGCAAGAAAGGGGAGTACAAAAAGGAGCTTACGGGCTACCGCAAGAGCGGCTACGCGCGGGTCAAGATCGACGGCATCGTGTACGACCTGCAGGAGGAAATTTCCCTCGATAAAAACGTCAAACACAACATCTCCGTCGTCATCGACCGCCTCGTCGTCAAGGAGGGCATCGTCAAACGCCTGACCGAGAGTTTGGAGACGGCGTTGAAGCTGGCGGAGGGCCTCGTCATCATCGACTGCGACGGCACGGAGACGCTGTATTCCTCGCGCTACGCCTGCCCCGACTGCGGCATCTCCATCGAGGAGATCGAGCCCCGCCTGTTCTCCTTCAACACGCCGTGGGGCGCCTGCCCCGAATGCACGGGGCTGGGCTTCAAGCAGGCGGTGGACGCCGATCTCATCTGCCCCGACCGCACCAAGACGCTCCGCGAGGGCGCCATCCGCATCAACGGGTGGAATCTCGACAGCTCCACCGTCACGCAGATGTATTTGGGCGCGCTCGCGAGGCACTACGGCTTTTCGCTCGACGTGCCCGTCAAGGACTTACCCGACAGCGTATTCAACCTTTTGATGTACGGAAACGGCGGGGAGAAGATCGACCTCGAATATCACACCAAGACCTTCCACTCCAACTACAAGAGCGCGTGGGAGGGGTTCGTCAGGAATTTGGAGCGGCGTTACAACCAGACGAGTTCGGTCAGCGTGAAGTGGGATATCGAACGCTACATGCGCACGTCGGACTGCCCCGTCTGCCACGGCAAGCGGCTCAAGCGGGAGGCGCTCGCGGTCACGGTGGGGGGCAAGAACATCGCCGAGGTGTGCGATATGTCCGTCGCCAACCTAAAGACCTTCCTCGGCGGCCTCGAACTCACGCCCACCCAGCACGCCATCGCCGACGTCGTCTTGAAGGAGATCAAGAGCCGCATCGACTTTCTCATCGGCGTCGGCCTCGAATATTTGACCCTCTCGCGGAGCGCGGCAACGCTCTCGGGCGGGGAGAGCCAGCGCATCCGCCTCGCCACGCAGATCGGCTCCGCGCTCTCGGGCGTTCTGTACATCCTCGACGAGCCCTCTATCGGCCTGCACCAGCGCGACAACGCCCGCCTGCTGCAATCGCTCAAGGGGCTGCGCGATTTAGGCAACACGCTCATCGTCGTCGAGCACGACGAGGAGACCATGCGCGCGGCCGACTATATCGTGGACATCGGCCCCAAGGCGGGGGTGCACGGCGGCGAAGTCGTCGCCTGCGGCACCCAGCAGGACATCATGAACGAGCCCCGCTCCATCACGGGCGACTTCCTCGCCGGGCGGCGGAAAATTCCCGTGCCCGCCGTGCGCAAGCCCAAGGACGGCCGCTGTTTCCGCGTGGAAAACTGCCGCCAGAACAACTTAAAGGGCATCACGGCGGAGATCCCCGCCGGGCTTCTTACCCTCGTCACGGGGGTGAGCGGTTCGGGGAAGAGTTCGCTCGTCAACGAAATCATTCTGCCCATTCTCTCCAACAATCTCAACGGCTCCCGCCTCCCCACGGGCAATTCGGGGGAATACAGCGGCCTCGAGCACTTCGATAAGGTCATCGCCATCGACCAGTCTCCCATCGGCAGAACGCCGCGCTCCAACCCCGCCACCTACACGGGGGTGTTCTCCGCCATCCGCGAACTGTTCGCGGCGACGCCGGACGCCAAGGCGCTCGGCTTCAAGGCGGGGCGGTTCTCCTTCAACGTCGCGGGCGGGCGGTGCGAAAACTGCG
>CANRFD010000135.1 GCA_947629845.1 uncultured Clostridia bacterium | reverse complement strand
GAACCCCTATCCCCCGCTGCGCGGGTACTTCAGCACAAGGCACGCCTGCGGCGCCCCAAAGGGGGGAAGCAAGGGGGCGGTCGGACTTCGTTGTTCGGGATCCTTCGCGGATAGGCTATTGCGAACTGCGTAAAACAATTCGGCTCAGGATGACGCGGTAAACAAGCGGGCGGCAAGTCGATTGATAAGGGAAGATTCGCTCGGCTCCTGCGGAGCCTCGGAATGAGGAAGGGACGGAGGGGCGGCAAGAACGGGGATCGGGAGAGGTTTCTTTTCGCAAAACCGTTGACTATTCCGCGCGGATTTGGTATAATATGGTCATGCTTGCGGAAAGATTGCGCAAAATATACGACGAAACGGGTGTGGACGCCCTCTATATCGAGTCCGACTATCTGCGGCGGTATCTCACGGGGTTTTATTCCACCGACGGCACCGTCATTCTCGACGGGAAGAGCTGCCGCTTTGTCGCCGACCTCCGCTACTTCGAGGCGGCGGAACGCGCCCTGAAGGGCAGCGGCGTCGACGTCGTGCAGGGCGGCCCGCGCGAGGCGTTGGCTCTGGCGGACGGCTATAAGACGCTCGGCGTGCCGTTCGGCGAACTCACCCTTGCCGCGGCGAAGCGACTGGAGGCTGCGGGGCATCTTCTTGCCGACTGCACGCCCGCCTTCCGAAAGGCGATGATCGTGAAGTCGCCCGAGGAGATCGGCTACATTCAGAGGGCGTGTGACATCGCCGAGGCCGCGCTTGCCGCACTTCTCCCCGAACTCAAAGAGGGGATGGAGGAGCGTGAAGTTGCCGCCCTGCTCGAGTATGAGATGAGAAAGCTTGGCGCGAGCGGGACTTCCTTCGACACCATCGTCGCCTTCGGGGCGAACGGCAGCGTGCCGCACCACGAGACGGGGGCGGACAAATTGAAGTTCGGAGACCCCGTGCTCATCGACTTCGGCTGCAAGTACGAGGGGTACTGCTCGGACTGCACGCGCACCTTCCTCTTCGGCGACGACAGGAAGCACGAAAAATTCAAGGAGATCTACGCGCACGTCCTGAATGCGCACATGCTCGTTTTGGAGAACCTTCGCGCCGGCATGACGGGGAGCGAGGGGGACGCGATCGCGCGGGAGTACCTGCGCAAATACGACCTTGCGAAGTACTTTACCCATTCCCTCGGGCATGGCATCGGGCTGCTCATCCACGAGCACCCCACGCTTGCGCCCCGCAGCGAGGAGACGCTTTCGGACGGCATGGTCTTTTCCGACGAGCCCGGCGTGTACCTTGCGGGGGAGCTGGGCATTCGCATCGAGGACAGCGTGAGAATGGAGAACGGCAGGGCCGTCTCCTTCATGAAAGGAAATAAAAATTTAATTGTTTTGTAAATAAAGGAGAATACCAAGATGGCACAGATCATGGCAGGCGACATCCGTAAGGGCACGACGTTCGAATATAAGAGCGGCGTTTACACCGTTACCGAGTTCCAGCACGTAAAACCCGGGAAGGGCGCGGCGTTCGTCCGCACCACCCTGAAGAACGTTGTGACGGGGCAAGTTCTCTCCGACGAGACGTTCAACCCCTCCACCAAGCTCGAGACGGCGCAGGTGGAGACGCGCAAGATGACCTATTCGTACAACGACGGCGAGTTCTACTACTTCATGGACGAAGAGTTCAACCTGACGCCGCTCAACCACTCGCAGGTCGAGGACGCGCTGCGCTATATCCGCGAGAACGACACCGTGACCGTCCGCTTTTTGTACGGCAACGCCTTCTCCGTCGAGCCCGAGAACTTTGTGGAACTCAAGGTCATCGAGGCCGAACCCGGCGTGAAGGGCAACACCGCCACCAACGTGACGAAGGCCGCCAAGGTGGAGACGGGCGCCGTGTTCCAGGTGCCCATGTTCGTCAACGAGGGCGATACCATCCGCATCGATACGAGAACGGGAGAGTATATGTCACGCGTATGAGCTGATTTCGCGCAAAATCTTTTCGCGTGCGCCTTGCCGCCCGTGGCGGCGGCGCGTGCGAAAATCTTTTGTGCGAGGAAATAAGCGCGTTTGGGATATTAACTTGGTCGTCGCGGTCGCTTGAGAAAACAGTAAGCGCGAAGTGTCGCGCAAATTGTGTGCGCTGCCGCAAAAGCGTGGTTTTGCTTCGCGCAGAGCGGCGTCGTGCAGTAGCTCGCCGCCGCGATAGCGCAGGGTCGCGGGATTGAGCGGTCGGACTTCGTTTTTCGGGATCCTTCGCGGATAGGCCGCTACGGACTTCGTCAAACAATTCGGCTCAGGATGACGCGGTTTACCGCGGCGGGATAGAACCCCTTCAGGCACTTCGTGACAGCTCCCCCAAAGGGGGGAGCCAAGACGGGGCGCGTTCCGGCGAGGGAAAGGATACGATATGAAATTTGTTGCGCAGAGAGTGGTCTGTGCACGCTTATCCGTGAACGGTCAGCCCGTCTCCGAAATCGGACGCGGGCTTGTCGTTTATTTGGGCGTGCGCACGGGCGACACCAAACCGCAGGCGGAAAAATGCGCCGAGAAACTCGCGCATCTCCGCATCTTCGAGGACGGCGCGGGCAAGATGAACTTGTCCGTTCTCGATACGGGCGGGGAAATTCTCCTCGTCTCGCAATTCACGCTCTACGGCGATTGCAGCCGCGGGCACCGTCCGTCCTTCACCGAGGCGGAGCGGCCCGAACCCGCGAAGGCGCTGTATGAGTATGCGGGGGAGCGGCTCGAGGCGCTCGGCGTGCCCGTGAAGTACGGGGTGTTCGGCGCGGATATGCGCATCGACCAGCAGAACGACGGCCCCGTGACCATCGTCTTTGAACTGTAAAGGGGGAAAGCATATGAAGATCACCTATCTCGGAACGGGGGCGGCGGAGGGCGTGCCTGCGCTCTTCTGCAACTGCTCGTACTGCCGCGAGGCAAGAAAGCGCGGCGGAAGGGAGGTGCGTTCGCGCGCGCAGGTGCTGTATGACGACCTCTCGGTGGACTTTCCGCCCGACGCCTTTTATCACGCGGCGGTGATGGGGGCAGACCTCTCGGCCATCCGCTATCTCCTCGTCACCCATTCCCACATGGATCACTTCAACGCGCACGATCTCATTTTGCGCGGCTACAAGTATGCGCACGGCATGACGGAGCCCCGCATGGACATCTACGGCAACGAGGAGATCGCCGAGATCTTCGGGGAGTGCACGCGGCGCGAGATGAAGGACGTCGTGGCCGAGAACATCGGGGTGCATCCCGTGGGGGCGTTCGAGGAGCTCACGTTCGGCGGCTGGCGGGTGCATACGCTCGCGGCGCGCCATTCCTCCCTCGACCCCCTCGTCTTTCTCCTCGAAAAGGACGGGAAGCGGGCGCTGCACCTCTGCGACACGGGGAAGCTGCCGGAGGACGACTACGAATATCTCCGCTGTGTGGGCGGTGCGCCCGTGCAGCTCGTGACGATGGACTGTACCTTTTTATACGAGGCGCACGACGAGGGCGCGCGGCACATGGGGCTCGACGATTGCCGCGAGGTGCTCGCGCGGTTGGAGGAGATCGGGCTTGCCGACAGGCGGACGAAGCGGGTGATCACGCACTTCTCGCACAACTCTTCGCCCTCCTTGGCGACCCTTCGCCGCGCCGAACGGGAGTACGACGTCATCGCCGCCTACGACGGCATGGAGCTTACGATTTGACTCCGCTTGGGGCGGAGTTTGCCGCCCCCTTTGG
>CANRFD010000134.1 GCA_947629845.1 uncultured Clostridia bacterium | reverse complement strand
ATGACGCGGTGGACGGGCGGGAATAAGGTGGGCGTGATTATGGCTCAATCCCCATCACCGCCTACGGCGGAGCTTCCCCTTTAGAAAAGGGGAAGCCTTGCGGGCGGGGCGACGGAGCTCTACATGACAAATATATGGCGGGGAGCGGGATAAGGGAAGATTCACTCGGCTCCTGCGGAGCCTCGGAATGAGGGGACGGTTAGCCAAAGGGGGGTGGGGGAGAAGAAGCGGGAACCCCTTCGGTCACTTCGTGACAGCTCCCCCAAAGGGGGGAGCCAAGGGGGGAGGGGATAATCTTTCGGGGGATTTTCACGAAAGGAGAGCGGATAGGCGTTGCATTTTGCAAAAGGGTGTGGTATAATATAATTATCTTGGGTTTTTGTATGGAAAAGAAAGTCATGTATTCCGCCGTACAGCCGAGCGGAAACCTTACTATCGGGAATTATACGGGTGCGATCAGAAACTGGCTCGCCATGCAGGATGAGTACGATTGTTTCTTCGCGATCGCCGACATGCACGCCATCACCGTGCGGCAGGAGCCCGCGGAGCTTCGCCGCCACACGCTGGAGCTCGCGGCGACCTATCTCGCGTGCGGGCTCGACCCCCAAAAGTGTGCGCTCTATGTGCAGTCGCACGTGCCGCAGCATGCCGAGCTGTGCTGGGTGCTCAACACCTTCACCTATGTGGGGGAGGCCTCCCGCATGACGCAGTTCAAGGACAAGTCGCAAAAGCACGCCGACAACATCAACATGGGGCTCATGGACTATCCCGTGCTCATGGCGGCCGACATCCTCCTCTACCTTGCCGACTATGTGCCCGTGGGCGTCGACCAAAAACAGCACGTCGAGCTCGCGAGGGACATCGCCATCCGCTTCAACAACCGCTACGGGGAGACCTTCCGCGTGCCCGAACCGCTCATAAAAAGGGACGGCGCAAGCATCCGCTCCCTGCAGGATCCCGCAAAGAAAATGTCCAAATCGGATGAAAATCCCAACGCCGCTGTCTTTCTCACCGACGACAGGGACACCGTGATGCGCAAGTTCAAGCGTGCCGTCACCGACAGCGACAACCGCGTGTGCGCCTCGGAGGACAAGCCGGGCGTCACCAACCTTCTCACCGTCTATTCCGCCTTTGTGGGCTGCACGGTGGAGGAGGCGGAAAAGACCTTTGAAGGCAGGGGCTACGGAGACTTCAAACTCGCCGTGGGGGAGACGGTCGCCGACGTGCTCGCGCCCATCCAAGCAGAGCAAAAACGGCTGCTCGCCGACAGGGCGTACCTCGACGGCGTGCTGAAGGGCGGGGCGGAACGCGCCTACAAAGTGGCCCGCAGGACGCTCTCCAAAGTGTACCGCAAGGTCGGGTTCTATCAGGGAGACTGACGTGTTCGGCTACGTACGGTACGATTTTCCCAACCTGCATATCAAGGATTTTATGCTCTACAAGGCGATGTACTGCGGGCTGTGCAAGTGCATCGGCAGGGCGTGCGGGCAGCGGGCGCGCATCGGGCTCACCTACGACATGACCTTTCTCTCGGCGCTTCTCCACAACATTGCGGGCGTCGACGTTACCATAGAGCAGCAGAATTGCTTCGAACACGCCATAAAAAAGCGCCCCATCGCCGCGCCCGACGCGATGACCGAGGAGTTGGGCGCGCTCAACACCGTGCTCGCCTACTATAAACTCACCGACGACATCGAGGACGGCGGAAAGGGCAGGGGCAGGCGGCTGTGGTTCAAGAAGGGGTTCAAACGCGCAAGGAAGCGTTACCCCGCGCTCGTAGGGATCGTGGACGCGTACATGAAGGAGCAGGCCAAGGCGGAGCGGGAAAAAACAGCCTCGCCCGACATCGCCGCTGACCCCACGGCGTGCATGATGCGGCGGCTATCCGAACACTTTCTCGGGGAAAAATCCACAAACGCTACCGCGGAGCTCTTTTACGGGCTCGGCAAATGGGTGTATCTCATCGACGCGCTCGACGACTACGACAAGGACATAAAGGGGAAGGGCTACAATCCCTTTGTGCTCGCGTACGGGCGGGCGAGCCGCGCCGAACTCATGGAAAAGGACGGGAAGGAGATCGCCTTCCTCTTCGATACGCTCTTCTATTCGCTGCGGGAAAACCTCGCGCAGATCGCCTTTTTCTTCAACCGCGATCTCACCGACAACGTGATCCTGCGGGGGCTGCCCCTCGAGACGGAGCGGGTGATGAAGGGCGAAGAACGCAAAAAGATGCAAGAAAAATTGTGAAGCGGAGTAAAATAGAGTCATGGATCTGGAAAATTACCAAATATTGCAGGTAGACGAGAACGCTACCGACGAAGAGATCACGGAGAGCTACGAGCGGCTCAAGGCCAAGTATAACGAGGAGAAGTGGCAGGACGGCGAGGCGGGCAACAACGCCGCGCGCATGCTCACCAAACTCGAGGCCGCCTACAGCGAGATCATGGACGAGCGCAGGGAGAAGCGGCGCAACACTTCGGGTGCGAACGCGTTCGAGGCCGTCGCAAACGCCATCCGTAGCGGCGACATTGCGAGCGCGCAGCGGCTTCTCGACGGGTTCAACGAACGCAATGCCGAATGGCACTATCTGCAGTCCGTCGTGTTCTATAAGAAAAACTGGATCAATGAGTGCAAGAAGCAGCTCGAGATCGCGTTGCAGCTCGACCCTTCCAACGAAAAATATCGCACGGCGTACGACAAGCTCAACAGCCGCGCGCAGTATCAGCAACAGACGGGCGGCGCGCCCAACACCAATCCCAACCCCGCATCGGACGGCGAACAGATGGGGGGGAATTGGTGCGCCAACTGCGCCTCTATGTGCTATACCTATCTCTGCGTCAACTGTCTGTTCAACCTCTGTTGCTACGGTTGCCGTTAAACGATGAAACGGCCGTCGAAGTCCTTTGAGATCGTTTTGTCCGCCATCGCGACCGCCGTTGCCGCGCTTTCGCTGACGATGGGGTCGTACGTCGGCTTTATGATGGCGGGGGGATACGTGCTTGCGGTGTTCGCCCTGATGCTGCCGCTCTCCAAACAGTTCTGGTGGGGCGCGCTGATCGCCTATGCCGCGTCGTGCATCCTCGCCTTTCTCTTTTGCGGCTTTTTCTTTTGGGCGCTGCTGCCCTTCGTCGCCTTCTTCGGGCTGCACCCCATCGTCAACTTTTTCCAGAAAAAGTATGTAAAAAAGGTGTGGCTGCACGTCCTGTGCTTTGCCGGAAAGGCGCTGTGGTTCTGCGGCGCGCTCCTTCTCATATGGTTCACGCTCGACGGATTTTTGGGCTTTTCCGGGACGACGTGGTACCCCTTCTTCTCGCAATATCTCTACTATATCGTGTTTTTCGGCGGAGCCTTTATCTTTGCCGCCTATGACTTTTTGATTTTTCTGTGCCAACGCTCGATGGATGCCATCGTCAGGCGGATACGGAGGTAACGTATGCAAAAAAACGACGTTCTGGAAGTGGAAGCCGAGGCCGTGGGGACGCAGGGCGAGGGGATCGCCCATGCGGACGGCGTTACGCTGTTCGTGCCCTATCTGCTCCCCGGGGAACGGGCGCGCGTGCGTGTTCTGAAGGTGCGGGGGAACGTCGCCTATGCAAAGACGGAGGAGCTCATCACACCCGCGGAGGACAGGGTGCGCCCCCGCTGCCCCGTGTTCTGCCGCTGCGGCGGGTGCCAGCTTCAGCACATGCGCTACCGCCCGCAGCTCCGCTTAAAGACCGAACTGCTCCGCGATACGCTCAAGAAGATCGGCGGCA